>NZ_JBLYQK010000008.1:0-118675 GCF_048799765.1 Brevundimonas sediminis | reverse complement strand
GGCGCGTTCGCTGAGGGCGCGCAGACGCGGGGCTTCGGCCGGACCTGGGGCCACGGGGGACGCGGCGGCCTCGGGGGCGTCCGTGGTCACCGGTCGCGCGTCAGCGTCCGGGAAGGCGGTCCCGGCGGTCGGCGTCAGGGCCTCGTCTTCGTTCGCAGCCGGACGGACTTCGGCGGTGGAGGCCGGCTGCGGCGCTTCACGCGGCGGGACACGGACAGCCGTCGCGGCCGGAGAAGGGGCGGTTGCCGGGGGCTGGGCCGGGGGCTGGGCCGGGGGCTGGGTCAGGGGCGCGGCGGTGACGGGCTTGCCGGGCGTGGGGGCGGGGTCCGCCAACACGGGCTCGACGGGGTCGGACGCGGGCGCCGTTTCCGGAGCCGGATGTTCGGCCGTCAGCGTCTGAAGACGTTCGGCGACTTCGGAGCGACCGGTCATGCGCGCGAAGGCGGCTTCCCGGCGCCGATCAGGCTGTTCAACGCCCGGACGAACCAGAGGCTCGGGCGTGGCCGCCTTCCGTTCGGGCCCGGCGTCCGCGCGGGGCTGGACCTGGGCGTCATCAGCGGGGTCCGGCTTGATCGCCGGACGCACGTCCGGACCGGCGTCGGCGGACTTCGCGGCCGGAACCGGTTCGGCGGTCGGGCGCACCAGCGGGGCGTCGGCGTCCTTGTCGGCCGCCGCGGGCGCCGGCGGCAGGGGCGGTTGCACCTGCGGCTGCGCAGGGGTGTCGGCGAAGGCCCCGGTCTGCCCCGCCGGGGCGGCAGGCTGAACGAGCGGCTGGACGAGGGGCGCGGCGACCGTCTGCGCCGGGGCGGCCGACGCGGTCGCGTCCTCATCTCCGGGCTCCTTCGCCGTCGGGGGCGAAAGGTCGGGCTGGACCTGCGGTGCGGGCGCCGAGGGCTCTGCAGCCGGAATGACCGCCGAGGGGGGCGGGGTCTCGGCCGGAGCCTCGTCGATCACGATCGACAGATCCGCGCCGGCCCGCAGCGTCAGGGAGGGCAGGGTCGGCGCGCGGAGCTGCGAAGCGGCCGGGGCGACGACGGAGGCCTGCACGGATGACCCCGTCGCGTCGGGGGTCGGCAGATCGGCCGCCTCTGCGCCGGCCAGGGCGGACAGCAGGCCCCCGAAGACCGACGCGTCGACCGGCGCCGTCGCCTGGGAGGGCGTCGGTGCGGCGGGCGCGATCATGTTCAGCAGGGCTGAGGCGGTCGACATGGGGTCCGGGCGGAAATCGCCGAGTGGAGGGCCGGGGCGCGTCCTGCGCCGAACATTCGGACCCTCCGGCGCAAGTCGCGGGCCACTCGCGAATTTTGGGCCAACTTACTGTTTTTACGTGGTTATGATGGGGGCGTCGGACGCCGACTGATGGCGATGTCCGGTCGAAACTTGCCGCGTGACGACCAATCTTGCCCGGCGCCTTTTGTCGCCGGCGACGGGAGCGACCTTTGGCCCGCCGCTTGCGCCTGTTGTTGGTCATGAGCCAGGTGCAAAACGCGATCATGCGAAAATTCAAAGAGTTGCCGGATCGCCTCCGCGCGGCTGCCGGGCAAAAAGCGCGCGGCGGCTGGCAGACCTTGCCGGGCGCCCGCCTGATGGAGGTCCGCGCATGTCTGTGACCAGCATCCTCAACAACGCCAATACGGGACTGATCGCAGCCCAGACCCAGCTCCGGGTGGTTTCGGACAACGTCTCGAACGTCAACACGCCCGGCTATGTGCGCAAGGTCGCCGACCAGGTCGCCCTGTCGAGCCAGGGCGTGGGCAGCGGGGTCGAGGTCGCCCGCATCCGTCTGGCCACCGACCGCTTCCTGCAGGCGGCCAGCCTGAGCGCCGGCGCCGAGGCCGCGCGGCAGGGCGTGCGCTACGAACTCTATGACCGGATCCAGTCGCTGTTCGGCGATCCGGGCGGCGACAGCGGCTTCTTCGCGCAGGTCGACGGCGTCTTTTCGGCCTTCGCCTCCAGCGCCGAGGACCCGACCTCCTCGCCCCGCCGTCAGGACGCCCTGTTCAAGACCCAGGCCCTGTTCGATGAGGCGACGCGGATCGCCAACCAGATCCAGGCGGTGCGCGAGGACGCGGACGGCCGCATCCAGAGCGCGGTCGAGAACGCCAACAACCTGCTGGGCCAGATCGAGGCCCTGAACGTCGAGATCGCCCGGGCCAAGGTGGTGAACGGCGACGCCTCCGGCGCGGAGACAGCGCAGGCGGCCCTGGTCGACCAGCTGGCTCAGTTGATGGATGTTCGCGTCACGGCGCGCACGATCGGGGGCATCACCATCCGCACGGGCAACGGCGCCCTGCTGGCGGGCGAGGGTTCGGGAACCCTGTCCTATACGCGCGCGGGCACGGTGACCGGCGAGACGAACTTCAACGACATCTGGGTCACCGAGCCCGGCGGCACCAAGCTGTCGCTGATGGACAGCGTGACCTCGGGCGAGATCAAGGGGCTGGTCGAGTTGCGCGACGTCGAGGCTCCGGCCGCCGCCGCCCGCCTGGCCGAGCTGATCACCCATGTCGCGGACGAGCTGAACCGCGCCCACAACGCCAACTCCTCCATGCCCGCGCCGAACCGGCTGGACGGCCGCAATGTCGGACAGTCGCTGGAGAGCGCCCTGACCGGCTTCACCGGCCAGACGACCATCGCGGTCACCGACAATGCGGGCGTCATCCAGCAGCGGGTCGATATCGTCTTCAGCGGCGCGACCATGACGGTGAATGGCGTGGCGGCGGATCCCACCACCTTCCTGGCGACCCTGAACGCCCAGCTGGGCGGCGCCGCCTCGGCGTCGTTCACGGACGGCAAGCTGTCGATCGTGGCCACCAACCCCGCCCAGGGCATCGCCATCGCCGACGATCCGACGACGCCGTCGAACAAGGCCGGGCGCGGCTTCTCGCACTATTTCGGCATGAACGATCTGATCTCGACGGATCGTCCAGCGCTTTATGACACCGGCCTGACCCTGGCCTCGCCGCACGGCTTTACGGCCGGGCAGACGATGACCTTCCGGTTCTCGAGCGAGACCGGATCGCGGATCCGCGACATCGAGGTGGCGGTGCCGCCGGGCGGCACCGTCGGCGATCTGATCAACGCCCTGAACAACCCGGCGACGGGTGTGGGCGCCTACGGCTCCTTCTCCCTGGCCGCCGACGGGTCCCTGAGCTTCAGCGGCGTCGGAAGCCCGCCGCTGACCATGAGCGTGCTGAACGACAACACCAGCCAGGTGCCGTCCGGCATTACGGCGACGGAGATGTTCGGGATCGGCGCGGGGGTGCGGATTTCGCGCGCCGACGGCTTCTCGCTGCGGACCGACATCCGTCAGAATCCGTCGAAGCTGGCGCTCGGGCAGCTGAACCTCGCGGCGGCTGCGGGGTCGCCGGCCCTCAGCTCCGGCGACGGCCGTGGCGCCCTGCTGCTGGCGGACGCCGGTGAGCGGACGGCCAATTTCCAGTCGGCGGGCGGATCCTCGGGCGGTCCGATCTCGGTGTCGCGCTATGCGTCGGAGCTGGCGGGCGACATCGGCGGCAAGGCGACGGCCTCGAAGAACCGCAAGGAGACCTCCGAGGCGCTCTACACCGAGGCCACCGCCCGCCGGACGGCCTTTGAGGGCGTGAACCTCGACGAGGAGCTGGTGCTGATGACCACCTACCAGCAGGCCTTCAACGCTTCGGCCCGTCTGATCCAGGCGGCCCGGGACATGTACGACACCATTCTGGGGATGGTCTGATGAACCGCGTCGCGACGTTCGGAAACTACCAGTCGGCCCTGCTTGATCTGATGGCCGCCCAGACGCGGGCGCTTGAGGCCCAGGAGCGGGTGTCGACCCAGAAGAACGCCACCGACCTGACGGGTTTCGGCCGGCAGTCCGAAACCCTGACCGCGCTGAAAGGCGCACAGAGCCGACTGCAGGGCTTCGTGGAGACGTCGGAGGCTGTGACCTCGCGCCTGACTACCCAGGATCTGGCCCTGACCCAGATCAGCGACGGCGTCGAGGCGATCCGCGCCAGCATCGGCAACGCCCTGGCCTCGGACTCCGCGACCTCGCTGATGCTGGAGCTGGAAGGCCAATTCCAGACCGTTCGCGGCGGCCTGAACATGCGGCACCAGGGCGGCTATCTGTTCGCGGGCACCCAGGTGAACACCCCGCCGTTGGACATCACCAACCTGACCGAACTGGCCGCGGCTCCGTCGGTCGCCTCGATCTTCCACAACGACACCCTCAAGACCGCCAGCCGGGTCGCCGAGGGCACGACGCTGGAAACCGGCTTCCTCGCCAATGAGGTCGGAACGGATGTCATGGACATCCTGAGGGACATCCAGAACTACAACACCGGACCCAACGGTCCGCTGACCGGCAAGCTCACCGAGGATCAGAAAGCCTGGCTGGCGACACAGCTGACCCGTCTGGAGACGGCGGGGCAGGGGGTGATCGACAAGGGGGCGACGACCGGCTCGCTGGCCAATCAGGTCGACAGCATCATGAAGGGCCACAACGCCCAGCTGGAGTCGCTGTCCGAGCTGGTGTCCAAGCGGACTGACGCGGACATGGCCAAGGCGGTGACCGATCTCCAGCTGTCCCAGGTGGCGATCGAGGCCTCGGCCCAGGTGATCAACCAGCTTCGCCAGGTGTCCCTGCTCAACTTCCTGAGTTAAATCCGGAAAAATCGAAAACGGCTCCGCTGGACAGCCCTTCCTGCTATGGAACATAGTGGGAACAAATGGCGCAGGTTGATCTCAGACGAAAGCTGTCGGTGCTGGCCGACGCGGCCAAATATGACGCCAGTTGCGCCTCGTCCGGCACGTCCCGGCGCGACTCGTCCGACGGCAAGGGACTCGGCTCCACCGAAGGCATGGGCATCTGTCACGCCTACACCCCCGACGGCCGGTGCGTGTCCCTGCTGAAGATCCTGCTGACCAATTTCTGCATCTACGACTGCGCCTACTGCATCAACCGGGCGTCCTCGAACGTCGAGCGGGCGCGGTTCAGCGTGCAGGAGGTGGTCGACCTGACGCTGAACTTCTATCGGCGCAACTATATCGAGGGCCTGTTCCTGTCGTCCGGGATTATCCGTTCGGGCGACTACACCATGGAACAGCTGGTCCTGGTGGCGAAGACGCTGCGGGAGCGGCACGGGTTCCGCGGCTATATTCACCTGAAGCTGATCCCCGAAGCGGACCCGGCCCTGGTCGAGGCGGCGGGCCTCTACGCCGATCGTCTGTCGGCCAACATCGAGCTGCCGCGCGACGAGGCCCTGCAGCGGCTGGCGCCCCAGAAGGACGTCGGGGTGATCAAGAAGGCGATGGGGCAGGTCCGGCTGCGCGCCGAGGCGGCCCGGCCGGAAAGGCGGGACCGGATCAAGCCGCCGAAATTCGCCCCGGCCGGTCAGTCGACCCAGTTGATCGTCGGGGCCGACGGGGCGCCGGACACCGAGATCATCGACCGGTCCGCGTCGCTTTACGGCGGCTACGGCCTGCGCCGGGTCTACTATTCGGCGTTCAGCCCGATTCCGGACGCCTCGACCAACCTCCCGCTGCAGAAGCCGCCCCTGATGCGGGAGCACCGCCTCTACCAGGCCGACTGGCTGATGCGGTTTTACGGTTTCTCCCCGCCCGAGATCGGCGAGGCGACGACGGACGGGATGCTGGATCTGGCCATCGATCCCAAGCTGGCCTGGGCCCTGAACCGCCGTGAGCAATTCCCGGTCGATGTGAACACCGCGCCAAGGGAGATGCTGCTCCGCGTTCCGGGGCTGGGGGTCAAGTCGGTCGACCGGATGATCTCGGTCCGCCGCTACAGGACCCTTCGGCTTGAGGACGTGGCGCGACTTTGTCGGGGCATCGACAAGGTGCGGCCCTTCATCGTGGCGCTGGACTGGACGCCGGGGGGGCTGACCGACGCGGCGGACCTCAGAGCCCGCATCGCACCCGACGCGGCGCCGAGGCAGATGAGCCTGTTCTGATGCGGGTCGGCGTGCTGGAGAGCGAAACCGACTTCGCCGGCTGGCGGCGGGCGGCGCGCGCGTTCCGCCTGGCCGGGACGCCGCCCGCGGACGCCGCCTTCAGGGTCGGCGAAGGGGGCGGCGGTCTGTTCGACGAGGCGCCGCCCGTCGGGGACGGGGGCGCGCAGTTTCCCGTCCCGCGCGCCTTTGTGGAGTTGGCCGAGGCGGTCATCCTGCACCGCTCGGAGGATCGGTTCGACCTGCTCTACCGGCTGCTCTGGAGGCTCGGGCGGGAGCCGGACCTGCTCCGGGTGCTCAGCGACCGGGATGTCGCCGACGCCCTGGAGCGGGCGAAGAACGTCAGCCGGGCCAGCCACAAGATGAAGGCCTTCGTCCGCTTCCGCCTGTCGGAGGAGGAGGGCGCGGAGCACTGGATCAGCTGGTTCGAGCCGGCCCACAGGGTGCTGGAGCGGACGGCGCCCTTCTTCGCCCGCCGGTTCGCGACCATGCGCTGGTCCATCCTGACGCCCGACGGCGCCGCGCACTGGGACGGCGACCGGCTGTCGTTCGGGCCGCCCGCGACACGGGACATGGCGCCGGCCGAGGACGAGATCGAGGACTTCTGGAAGACCTACTACGCCTCGACCTTCAATCCGGCGCGGCTGAAGACCCGGACCATGCGGGGCGAGATGCCGAAGCGGTACTGGGCCAACCTGCCCGAGGCGTCGCTCATTCCGGATCTGGTCGCCTCGGCGGCGACCCGGTCCGAGGCCATGATCGCGACGCCCGCGCCCGAACCCAACGCCCGGCTGGCGAAGACCCTGTCGCGATTGAACCGGGACCGGGCGTTCGAGGAGGGGTTCACGCCGTCCTCATTGGAAGAGCTGGGGCAGGCGGTGCAGGCCTGTCGGCGCTGCCCCCTGTGGCGGGACGCCACCCAGGGGGTGTGCGGTCAGGGCGCGCGCAAGGCCCGCCTGATGATCGTCGGCGAGCAGCCCGGGGATCATGAGGATCTGTCCGGTCGGCCCTTCGTGGGGCCCGCCGGGCAGGTGCTGGACGCCGCGCTGGCGGAGGCCGGGATCGATCGGGACGACGCCTTCGTCACCAATGCGGTCAAGCATTTCAAACACGTCCCGCGCGGAAAGCGGCGGATTCACCAGACCCCCACGACCAGCGAGGTGACGGCGTGCCGCTGGTGGCTGGACGCCGAAAGGGCTCTGGTCAGGCCGCGGGTGATCCTGAGTCTGGGTGGGACGGCGGCGCTTGGCGTTCTGGGGCAAAAGCCCGCGGTGACCCGGATGCGGGGGCAGGCTTTGGCGCTTCCGGACGCGACGGCCTTGCTGACCATCCATCCTTCGTATCTGTTGCGTCTTCCGGATCCGGAGGCTGCGGCCAGGGAGCGCGAACGGTTCTTCGCCGACCTGAAGATGGTCCAACGCCTGCTTTGATGCGTAAACGTTTGAAACCGTGGCTGAACGAATACGGCCGCGTGGCGTTGTGGTGAACAGGGGCAGCTTTGCCGTAGGCGGCGATAGGCAAGCGGAACGGGGCGATCTAGGTAGGGGCATGGCCGCAGCGGATTTCCAGATCGATGAAGGGGACGCGGGCCTGACCCTGCGCCTGACCGGCGACTGGACCGCGACCCAGCTGGGCCGGGTCTCGCGACGCCTCGACGACCAGTTGCACGGGCGGGACATCGACTCGGTCGACCTGTCCGGCCTGGGCCGGTTCGACACCGCCGGCGCGCTGGCGATCATTCAGGCCGGCCATGTCCGCCTGCCGGACGGAGCCTGGGCCGACCGGCCGGAAGCCGGCCGCACCTATGCGATGATCGAGAAGCTGGAGCGCGAGAGCGCCGGCCCGCCGAAGCGATCGTCCAACTGGGTCAGGGGTTTCGCCAAGATCGGACGGGGCGTCCACGACATCGGCGCCGAGGCGACCCTGTCCATGGCGTTTCTCGGCCGGCTGGTCACGGCGACCGGATCGACGATCAAGCACTGGGAGCAGATCCGCTGGCCGGCCTGGTTCAGCCAGGGCGAACGGGCCGGTCTGGACGCCATCCCGATCGTGGCGGTGACCAACTTCTTCATCGGCGCCGTCATCGCCTTCCTCGGCGCCAACCTGCTGACCCAGTTCGGGGCCGGGGTGTTCACCGTGCAGCTGGTCGCCGTGGCGACCCTGCGGGAGCTGGCGGTCCTGATCACCGCCATCCTGCTGGCGGGCCGCTCGGCTTCGTCCTTCGCCGCCGAGATCGGCTCGATGCGCATGAATCAGGAGGTCGACGCCATGCAGGTGATGGGGGTGAACCCCTTCCAGGCGCTGGTCATCCCCCGTCTGGCCGCCATGCTGGCCATGCTGCCGATCCTGACCTTCATCGGGATCATCGCCGGCCTGTTCGGCGGCCTTCTGGTGACCTGGAGCCAGCTGAGCTACGGCCCGGCCTTCTTCATCCAGCGCATCAGCGAGGACCCGATGATGGGCAACCATCTGATGGTCGGCATGGTGAAGGCCCCCGTCTTCGCCATCGTCATCGCCGCCATCGGCTGCCGTCAGGGCATGGCCGTGGCCGGGGACGTGGAGAGCCTGGGCCGGCGGGTCACCGCGGCGGTGGTGCAGGCCATCTTCGCCATCATCTCGCTGGATGCGGTCTTCGCCCTGATCTTCCTGGAGCTCAACCTGTGACGGCTCCGCATATCCCGGTCTTCCCCCAACCGCCCGAGACCCTCATCGAGGTGCGCGGCCTGTTGAGCCAGTTCGGTGACCGCGTCATCCACGAGACCCTCGATCTCGACGTCGTTCGGGGCGAGGTGCTGGGCGTGGTCGGTGGTTCGGGCACCGGCAAGACGGTCCTTCTGAACACCATTCTGGGCCTGAAGGAGCCCGAGGGCGGAACGGTCCGCATCCTCGGCCATGACCGCACCGAGATGACCAAGGCGCAGGAGGCGGACGTGGAGCGTCGCACCGGCGTCCTCTTCCAGCAGGGCGCGCTCTTCTCGTCGCTGAGCGTGATCGACAATGTGGCGTCGCCGCTGGTGGAGCATACGAAGCTGTCGCGCGAGGTGATCCGCGAGCTGGCCGAGATGAAGATCGCCATGGTCGGTCTCAAGCCGGAGGCGCACCATCTGAAGCCCGCCGAGCTGTCGGGCGGCATGCGCAAACGGGTCGGACTGGCGCGGGCGCTGGCTCTGGACCCCGAGCTGCTGTTCCTCGACGAGCCGACCGCCGGGCTGGACCCGATCGGCGCCGCGGCTTTTGATGATCTGATCCGTCAGCTGTCGGACGATCTGGGCCTGACGGTCTTCATGATCACCCACGATCTCGACAGCCTCTACGCCATCACCGACAAGGTCGCGGTGCTGGCGGACAAGCATGTGGTCGCCAAGGCGGCCGTTCAGGAACTCGAGACCTCGGACCATCCCTGGATCCGGGAATACTTCCTCGGACCGCGCGGACGCGCGGTTCACAAGGCGGCTTGAGGAGAGCCGGAGAATGGAAAGAGACGCCCACTACGCCGCCGTCGGCATCGCTACCGTCGCCCTTCTGGCGGCGCTGGCCGTGTTCACGATCTGGTTGGCCCGCCTGCAGTTCAACAGCGAGTACGATGTCTATGACATCGTCTTCTACGGTCCCGTGCGCGGTCTGTCGGAAGGCGGCGAGGTGCATTTCAACGGCATCCGCGTCGGCGAGGTGACGGACCTGAATCTCGACCCGAACAAGGGGGACCAGGTCATCGCCCGCATCCGGGTGGACGCCAAGACGCCGGTCCGGGTGACCAGCCGGGCGCAGCTTGAGCCGCAGGGCATCACCGGCCTGAACTACATCCAGATCACGGCGGGAGACCCGAACAGCGCCATCCTCAAGGAGCAGTACCCGGACAATGTCTATCCGGTCATCCAGAGCCAGCCCTCGCCGATCTCGGAGCTGCTGTCGGGTTCGGGCACGGTGTTGGCCCAGACGGTGGACGCGCTGAACCGGATCAACCGGGTGCTGTCGGACGACAACGTCCGCAGCTTCTCGACCAGTCTGAAGAACGTCGAGGCCCTGACGACCGAGCTGGAGGCTCGCAAGGCCATGTTCGAGCAGCTGGAGCAGGCCCTGACCCGCGCCAATTCCGCGGTCGCCGAGTACGAACGGCTGGCGATCAGTGCGCGGGATCTGGTGGAGAACGGCGGCGCCCAGGCCGTGGCCAACGTCAACAGCGCCGCGGAAGAGGCCAAGGCCGCCGCGGCCTCGATCAACCGCTCGGCCACCAATGTCGAACAGCCTCTGGCCGAGTTCGCCGCGTCCGGCCTGCCGCAGCTGCAGCAGACCATCAACGAGCTGGATGACGCCATCCGCTCGCTGCAGTCCCTGATCGACGACGTGCGATCCAGCCCGCGGGAGTTCATCGCCCGTCCCGAGACCCGCGAAATGGAGGTCCAGCCGTGAGCCGTACCCTGAAGAGCGCCGCCATCGCGGCCGCCGTCGTCGCGCTGGGCGGCTGTTCGCTGCTGGCGACGCCCGAGCCGGTCCAGCTGTACCGCTTCGGCAATCTGCCCATGGGGGCGGTGGAGCGGGCGCTGGCCGGTCCCGAGGTGCAGGTGGTGATGCGCCGGCCCGAGTTCGCCCAGGCCGTCCGCGGCGATCGCATCCTCGGCGTGACCGGCGCCGAGGCGGCCTACATCAAGGGCGCGCGATGGGTGAGCTCGGCGGATGTCCTGTTCAGCGAGTCCCTCGAGAGCGCCTTCGCGGCCCAGGCGGAACGGGTGCGTCTTGTCGGTCCGCGGGAGCTGACGCGCACGTCGCAGGCCCTGGACATCGACGTCCGGACCTTCGAGGCCCGCTATCGCTCGCCCGGCGTTGCGCCGGTGGCGACGGTCATCGTCCGTGTCCGTCTTCTGAACGCCCAGGATCGCACGGTTCAGTCCGAGCAGGTCTTCATGGTCGAGCGTCCGGCGACGGAGAACCGGGTCGGGGCGATCGTCAGCGCCTTCGACGACGCGAGCCGCGAGATCAACAGCCAGATCGTGGCGTGGACGGACCAGAACGCCCGGAACGTCCCGGCGGGCTAGAGCCCGTTGCGGACGCCGGCCAGCCGGCTTTCGACGTCGGCGCGGCGGTCGCGGGCGGCCGCGATGCCCTTGAGGGCGCGGTCGATACGGGCCAGCAGGTCATCGCGGAGACGCAGCAGGCGATCGCGGTCCGGCCGGACCTTCTTCGGCCGACGGCCCGCAAGGCCCAGCGCATCCTTCCAGTCCTCGCGCCAGGCCACCGCGCCCTCGGCGCAGGGCTTGAGCAGGTCGGCGAAGCGGATGTCGGCGTTCTGGGCGTTGCGGATCAGGGGCAGGGCGGCCACGGCGGCGTTGCGGCAGGCGTCGAGCGTCGCCCTGCGGGCCTCCAGAGGATGCGGCGGTTGCTCCTCGCCCGCGTCGGCGGTCGGGACGTGGCCGGTCAGGCGGCGGGCGGCGGCGGCGAGGTGGGCGTCCAGCTCGACCACGGCGTCCCGGGCCTCGGCCCAGACCGTCTCGAGCGCGGTTGAGCGGCGTCCGATGCCCTCCATCCAGCCGGCGAGGTCGCGACCGACGTCATCGACGGTGGCGGCGGCGCGGGCATAGGCGGCGCGGAAGGCCTTGAGGCGGCGCTTGCGGCTGTCGAACAGGCCGGCGAGGCCCCGGCGCGGCTCCAGCGCTTCGGGCCGCAGGCTCTCCAGCACCGAGCGGGCATGGGTCAGCTGGGCCTGGGCCTCGGTCAGGTCGCCGGTGCGGGCGGCTGCGAGGGCGCGCTCGATCTTCTCGACAGCGGCCATGCGGGCGGGCTCGGCGAAGGCGTCCGCCTGATCGTCCTGCCAGGCGTCATGAATGGCCTCGACCCGCGCCGCGTCGGGCATGGGCGCGTTGCCCTGCCAGCGATAAGCCCCGTCCGCCATATGCCTACTCCCACCCGGCGGGCTCTCCCGGCCCGCTGGGTGAAAGGTTAACTACGACTTCAGGCTGTCGGCAACGGTGTAGGTCGCCTCGGTCTTCGCGGCGACCTCCTCAAGGGTGACGCCGTCGGCCAGTTCGATCAGCTCCAGACCGGCGCCGTTCGGCTTGACGTCGAAGACGCACAGGTCGGTGATGATGCGGCTGACCACGCCCGTGCCGGTCAGCGGCAGGGTGCAGGCTTTCAGGACCTTGGACTGGCCGTGCTTGTTGGCGTGATCCATGACCACGACCACGCGCTTGACGCCGGCGACCAGGTCCATGGCGCCGCCCATGCCCTTCACCAGCTTGCCCGGGATCATCCAGTTGGCGATGTCGCCGTTCTCGGCCACTTCCATGGCGCCCAGGATGGACAGGTTGATGTGGCCGCCGCGGATCATGGCGAAGCTGTCCGAGGAGCTGAAATAGCTGCTCTCGGGAATCTCGGTGATGGTCTGCTTGCCGGCGTTGATGAGGTCCGGATCGACCTCGTCCTCATAGGGGAAGGGGCCCATGCCGAGCATGCCGTTCTCGGACTGCAGGGTGACCTCCATCCCTGCGGGGATGTAGTTGGCGACCAGGGTCGGGATGCCGATCCCGAGGTTCACGTAGAAGCCGTCCTGCAGCTCGTGCGCGGCGCGGGCGGCCAGTTGTTCGCGGGTGCGGGCCATCAGGCTTCTTCCTTCTGACGGACGGTGCGCTGTTCGATGCGCTTCTCGGACTGGGTCAGGACAATGCGGTCGACGTAGATGCCGGGGGTGTGGATCTGGTCGGGATCCAGCGTGCCGGTGGGGACGATGTGCTCGACCTCGACCACGGTCACCTTGCCGGCGGTGGCCATCATCGGATTGAAGTTGCGGGCGGTCTTGCGGAACTGGAGGTTGCCGCGGCCGTCGGCCTTCCACGCCTTGACGATGGCCAGGTCGGCGACGAGGCCGGTCTCCATGACGTAGTCGCGGCCGTTGAAGTTGCGCACTTCCTTGCCCTCGGCGACCAGGGTGCCGACGCCGGTGGCGGTGAAGAAGGCGGGGATGCCCGCGCCGCCGGCGCGGATGCGCTCGGCCAGGGTGCCCTGCGGGTTGAACTCCAGCTGGAGCTCGCCGGCCAGGTACTGGCGCTCGAACTCCTTGTTCTCGCCGACGTAGGACGAGATCATCTTGGCGATCTGTTTGGTCTCCAGCAGCTGGCCGAGACCGAAGCCGTCGACGCCGGCGTTGTTGGAGATGACGGTGATCCCCTTCACGCCCGAGTCGCGCAGGCCCGCGATCAGCTTCTCGGGGATGCCGCACAGGCCGAAGCCGCCGGACATCACGGTCATGCCGTCGAACGTCAGGCCGTCCAGCGCGGACGCCACGTCGGGAAAGATCTTCCGCATCGCTTCCTCATGTTTTCATCGCCTGATGAATATCGGCGACCTTGGGTCGTCCCTAACGCGCGGGACCGGGCGGGGCAAGTGTGGCGGATCGGCCCCGGGGCTGATCGGCGGGAGCGGGGCCGGGCGATGGTCGCGGGTGCGAGGCGGCGGAGGTGTCCGGGACTGTCGAAAAACACCGTCCAGACCGTCCAGACCGTCTGAATCGTCTATGGGGCTTTACGGGCTGAAATTCAGTGGCGGCGGGGTTTCAGGGGCGGTCATGGGAAGAGCGGGCGGAATATTACCCGGGTGATGATTGATCAGTTGAGGTGAGGCGATCGACGGAAGGGTAACAGCCCGATGCGTCAGGAATGGACGTGTCGGGTCGTCCGGTCGTCTGTCGTCGTCCCGGCATCCGTAGCGGGGGCTTCGGGGGGGCATACCGAAAGGCGCGGCGATCGCATCCAATCCGGGCCGCTCCGCGTATGCAGGGCATGAACATCGCCAATGTCGCCATTCGCCATCTGCAGGACGCGCCGTTCCCGGATTTCGTGACGCGCCCCGCCATCGACAGCCTCGTCACCGAGGCGCGCAAGCGTCTGGACCGGGAGGGGCCGCACGACCAGGGCGCCTTCGCCCGACAGATGGCCGAGCGGGCCATCGCCGAACACACGGATGCGGCCAATGACCAGCACTACGAGCTGCCGCCGGAGTTCTTCCGCATCTGTCTGGGCAAGCGGCTGAAATATTCGTGCTGCCTGTATCCGGATGCGACGACGACGCTGGATCAGGCGGAGGAGGCGGCCCTGGCGGCGACGGGCCTGCACGCGGGTCTTGAGGACGGGCAGTCGGTGCTGGAGCTGGGCTGCGGCTGGGGCTCGTTGAGCCTGTGGATGGCCGAGACCTATCCGAACAGCCGGATCACGGCGGTGTCGAACAGCCACGGCCAGCGCGGCCACATCGAGGCCGAGGCGGCGTCGCGGGGGCTGACGAACCTGACCGTCATTACCTGCGACATGAACGACTTCCAGACCGAGGGCCTGTTCGACCGGATCGTCTCGGTCGAGATGTTCGAGCATATGGCCAACTGGCGGGCGCTGCTGACGCGGGCCAAGGGCTGGCTGAAGTCCGACGGGCGGATGTTCGTGCACATCTTCACCCACCGCGACGCGCCCTATCGCTTCGACCACACCGACAGCGGCGACTTCATCGCCCAGCATTTCTTCACCGGCGGAGTGATGCCCAGCCGCGGACTGATGCGGGAGTTCCCGGACCTGTTCGAGGTCGAGCAGGAGTGGACCTGGAACGGGGTGAACTACAAACGCACCGCCGATGACTGGCTGAAGAACATGGACGCCGAACCCGAACGGGTGATGGCCCTGATGCGCGAGACCTACGGCGCGGACGCCGAGCTGTGGCGGCGGCGCTGGCGGCGGTTCTACATGGCCACGGCCGGCCTGTTCGGGAACGACGGCGGCCGGACCTGGGACGTGACCCACTATCGACTCAAGCCGGCCTGAGGAGGGAAGGATGCTGAAGTATGTGTTCGCCTATCTGGGCGCTGGGCTGACCTTTGCGGCGATCGATGCGGTCTGGCTGACCACGATGACCGACCGGCTGTACAAGCCCGTGCTGGGGCCGATCCTCGCCGACAAGCCGAACATGGTTGCGGCGGTGGCCTTCTACCTGATCTCCATCCTCGGCACCGTGGTGCTGGCCATCGCGCCCGCGCTGCAGTCCGGCGGCTGGGCGCGGGCAACGGTCAGCGGGGCGGTGCTGGGGTTCGTCGCCTATGCGACCTACGACCTGACCAACCAGGCGACGCTGGAGAACTGGTCGACACGGCTGACGCTGATCGATCTGGCCTGGGGCACGGTGCTGACCGGGACCTGCGCCACGGCAGGCTATTTCGCGGCCCGCTGGGCCGAGGGGAAGTGGGGCTGAGGGCCTGATCTCCGGGACACGGGTTAACCTTTTTCTTCGCGTCACGCGGGCGTTTGGTGGCAGGCGACCGCTGATAGGGTAAAAGGCGATCCGTAGGCGTTCCGGGGGCTTGAGAGTGAAGGCGGGCATCAACGCACTGACGGCGACCTTTGTGGTCGGGGTCATCGCCGGGCTGGCGCTGACGCCGGACGGCCGCGACTGGATGCGCCGTCCGACCCTGCTGCTGGGCGGACAGGCCGCGGCGTCCGCGCCGCCGTCCGCTGAAGCCGAGGCCGCGCCGGTCGTGGCGCCGAGCGCGCCCGCGCCGGTGGTGACCGCCGTGACGCCGCTGGGCGAGCGTCTGGCCAAGGGTTCGCTGCGGATCGGGGTGTTCGGAGATTCGATGGCGGACGGCCTGTACGCGGGCCTGTATCGCGACCTGCACGGCACGCCGAACGTGTCGGTGACCAAGTTCTCGCAGGTCTCCACGGGCCTGAGCCGCTACGACTATGTGGACATTCAGGCCAGGACGCGCGGCCAGCTGGATCAGCAGCCCGTGGATGTGGCCGTGGTGCTGTTCGGCACCAATGACGCGCAAGGGATCGAGCTGGACGGGACCGTCCACGCCTTCGGCACCGAGGGCTGGAAGGCCGCCTATGCGAAGCGGGTGGATGATCTGGTGACCCTGCTGCGCAGCCGCGATGTGGCCGTGTACTGGGTCGGCCTGCCACGCATGAAGCGCGAGAGTTTTGACGGGCGGATGAGCCTGATCAACGAGGTGGTGTCGGCGCGAATGCGGGCGCTGGGCGTCCCCTATATCGAGACCACGGCCCTGACCTCGAACGATGACGGCGGGTATGAGGCCTATCTGCCGAACGCTGCGGGCCGCCGCACGCTGATGCGGGCCAACGACGGCATCCACATGTCGATGGCCGGATACCTGCGGATGAGCGCGCCGGTGGCCGAGCGGCTGAAGCGTGATGCGGGCCTGACCGCCGAACCCGCGGCCTGACCATGAGAACGGCGCGAGGGGCGCTGATCGCGATCCTTCTGGCTGCGGCGGCTCCGGCCGCGGCCCAGACCCCCTATGTGGCGCAGACCCTGCCGGAGCCGGGCGCGGGACTCTGTCCGGGCGGGCTGTGCCAGCCGGAGGCGATGGCGGGTGTCTTCGCAGCCCTTGCGGCGGCCGAGGCGGGCGACCGCAGCCGACCCGTCCACATCCTGCAACTGGGCGACAGCCATACGGCGGGGGACCGGATCACCGGCAAGCTGCGGGTCGACCTGCAGCGTCGGTTCGGTCGGGCCGGGCGCGGCGTGGCCCCGCCGGGGCTCCCCTACGAGGGCTATGCGCCCTACCAGATGACCGTGGCGCAGCGGGGTTGGGTGATCGAGAACGCGCCCCTGCAGCCGCCGGCCGGCGCGCCGACGCCGCGGACGGGGCTGGCGGGCACACGCGCGACCGGCACGCGCGATGCGGTGATGGGTTTCGATCTGGAGCCGGGCGCCGAGGCGACGGTGCTGGGCGTCTGCGGGCGCGGGGCCCCGTCGGGTGCGGTGCTGTCGGTCGAGGCGGGCGGCGTCGCGCGGGAACTGGATCTGGGTCGGGGCGGGACGACCGTCTGCCGCGACATGCCCCTGCCCGGGCCCGCCCGCTCGGTGCGGCTGGTGGCCGGGGGGGACGGGACGGTGATCGATTCCGTGCGGCTGGACGGCGCCGGACGCGGCGTGACGGTGTCCAATCTCGGTCGGGTCGGGGCGACCCTGCGTGATCTGGCCGTGCGGGATGAGGCGACCGTGGCGACGGAGCTGGCGGCCTGGCGGCCGGATCTGATCGTCCTGGCCTACGGAATCAATGATGGATTCGACGATGGCCTGGACGGGGCGGCCTATGAGGCCCTGCTGCGCGGGCAGATCGCCCGGTTGCGCCGGCTGTCGCCGGGCGCCGCCCTGCTGATTCTGGATGCGCCGGACGGTCTGAGAAGCGGCGCGGCGGGCGGCTGCAGCGCCGACGGGACGCGGGCGCCGCCGCCGAAGCTGGCGGTGGTCCGGGATGTGCAGCGCCGGGTCGCCGCCGATCTGGGCGTCGCGTTATGGGACTGGCACGGTCGGATGGGGGGAGACTGTTCGGCGGATCGTCTGGCGCTGGGGGCCGAGCCCCTGATGCGCGGCGACCGGGTCCATTTCACGAGTGCGGGGGCCGACTGGATCGGCGGCATCCTGTCGGGCGACCTGATGGCCGCCTATGACCGCTGGAAGGCTGCAGAGGGGGGCGTGGACTAGTGCTGTTTCCCACGCTCGCCTTCGGCGTCTTCTTCCTGTTCGTCTATTTCACCACCTGGTCGCTGGATCGCGAGAACGGGCGGCGCAAGCTGTTCCTGCTGCTGGCCAGCTGGTTCTTCTACGCCCAGTGGGACTGGCGGTTCGTCGGCCTGCTGATCCTGTCGGCGGTGCTGAACTGGGGCATAGCGGCCCTGATCGCGCGGAAGATGGAGCGGGAGGGCGAGGGGGCCAAGCGCGGCTGGCTGGTCGGGCTGGGCGTGGCGGCGAACCTGCTGATCCTCGGCTTCTTCAAATACTACGGCTTCTTCGTGGAGCAGGCGGGCGACCTGTTGGCGCAGTTCGGCTGGGAGCGGGACCTGCCGCTGCTGGAGATCGTGCTGCCGGTGGGGATCAGCTTCTTCACCTTCCAGGGCATCAGCTATGTCGTGGACGTGCATCGCGGAAAGACGCCGCCGGCGAAGAGCCTGCTGGACGTCATGCTGCTGATGAGTTTCTTCCCGCATCTGGTGGCCGGGCCCATCGTGCGGGCGTCGGACCTGCTGCCGCAGTTCGAGCGGGCGCCGCGGCTGACGCGGGAGATGGCCGCCCACGGCCTGCTGCTGATCTGCTGGGGCCTGTTCAAGAAGACGGTGATCGCGTCCGAGCTGTCGGTGAATCTGGTCGATCCGGTCTTCTTCGACCCGTCGGCCCATTCGGCCATCGACATCGCGGCGGCGGTCTATGGCTATGCGGTGCAGATCTACTGCGACTTCTCGGCCTATTCGGACATGGCCATCGGGATCGCGGCCCTGCTGGGCTACTCCTTCCCGCGCAATTTCGACCAGCCTTACCGGGCGTCGTCGATGCAGGACTTCTGGCGGCGGTGGCACATCAGCCTGTCCAGCTGGCTGCGCGACTATCTGTATGTGCCGCTGGGCGGGGGCCGCAAGGGGCTGATCCGGTCTTGCCTGAACGTCTTCATCACCATGGTGCTGGGCGGGCTGTGGCACGGGGCGGCGTGGACCTTCCTGGCGTGGGGCGCGCTGCACGGGGGCGTGCAGGTGGTCGAGCGTCTGGGACGTTCGGTGTTCGGGGACCGCAAGATCATGCCGACGGTGGTCGGGGTGCTGATCACCTTCCACATCGTCTGCCTGGGCTGGATCCTGTTCCGGGCCGAGACCTTCGACCTGGCCATGGCCATGCTGGCGGGGCTGGGCCGGATCGGGCCGGTGACGATGCTGACGCCGCTGCTGCTGGTGCTGATCCTGGGCGGGCTGGCCATGCACTGGCTGCCGCCGCGGGCGGTGGAAGGGATGGCCGAGCGGCTGAAGACGGCGCCGTCGATCACGCTCGGCGTCCTGATCGGCATCGCCATCCTGCTGGTCGAGGCCGTGCGGCCCGAGGGCGTGGCGCCCTTCATCTATTTCCAGTTCTGAACCGTTGGAGCACCCATGACCGACGAGAAGGATCAGAACGGGGCCGGGCAGGTCATCCCGCTGGAGCCCTTCCCGACGCATCGGCCGGAATCGCCCTTCCCGCCGCTGTACGAGAGCCTGCCGCCGCGGGACCCGCCCAGCGACTGGATCCAGTCGGCGGATGCGCATGACCTGCCGACCGCGCCGGAGCCGGCCCGGCCCAATCCGTTGCTCGCCCTGGGACGGTTCGCCTTCCCGCCGGGGCCGCCGATCGACGATGAGGGGCTGGCGGCGCGCGACCTGCGCTGGACGACCCAGACCCTGGTGATCGCCGGCGTCTTCCTGCTGGTCTTCAACGCTGTCTCCCCTCTGAACTGGTCGCACCAGCAGGCGCCGGGCTGGGTGTCCGAGACGGTGGAAAGGGTGTCCGAAGCCTGGGTGGGGCAGCTGGCGCAGCTGGGCGTCGACATGCCGCGGCAGGGCCTGCGCGAGGCCTGGTTCGGGGCCCGGGACGCCCGTTTCCCGGGGCAGGAGCCGCCGCCGCCCCGCCCTGATACACCGTAACAGCGGCTTGACCGTGCGGGGAGGCGGCCTCTAGCGTGCCCCGCCCGCAAGTCGGCGGGCGCTCAAGGGGCTGTTCCATGCGTCATCGTCTGCTTGCCCGGGCTCTGCCCGCCTTCGTCCTCCTGGCCGCCGTGGCCGGCCCCGCCCTGGCGCAGGAGGCCCTGACCTACCAGCAGCCCCCGGCGCCGATCGCCGACATTCTGGATACGAAGCCGACGCCGAGCTCGAGCCTGAGCCCGGACCGCTCGACCCTGGCGCTGTTCGACCGCTCGAACCTGCCGCCGATCGCCGAGCTGGCCGAGCCGATGCTGCGGCTGGGCGGCTACCGCATCAATCCGCGCAACAACGGCGCGGCCAACAGTCGGGTCAGCTGGCTGACCGGGCTGAGCTTCCAGCCGGTGAACGGCGGCGCGTCGCGGACCGTGCAACTCCCGGCCAACGCCCGCTTCCTGTCGCCCAGCTGGTCTCCGGACGGATCGAAGGTGGCCTTGCTGATGGACGCCCCGACGGGGTTGGAGCTGTGGGTGGTGGACGTCGCCACGGCGCGGGCGCGGAAGCTGACGGAGGCGCGGGTGAACGCGGCCTCGGGCGGCGCCTTCGACTGGCTGGCCGACAGCGCCGGTCTGGTGGTGCGTCTGACGCCGGAGGGCCGGGGCGCCGCGCCGGACGTGAGCCGTCCGCCCGCCGGTCCGACCGTCGCTGAAAGCATGGGCCGGGTGGCCCCGGCGCGGACCTATCAGGACCTGCTGTCGAACGCCGGGGACGAGGCCCTGTTCGACTATTATTTCACCTCGCAGCTGACCTATGTGCCGCTGAACGGGCGGGCGCGGACCCTCGGCGCCCCGGCGGTCTATCTGGGGGCGAGCACCTCGCCGGACGGGCGCTATGTGCTGACCACGACGGTGAAGCGGCCCTTCAGCTATGTGGTGCCGGCCAGCCTGTTCCCGTCGGAGACCAGGGTCATCGACCTGCAGGGGCGGACCGTTCACCAGGTCGCCGACCTGCCGCTGCGGGACAATATCCCGACCCCGTTTGACGCCGTGGCGCCGGGGCCGCGCTCGATCCAGTGGCGGGCGGATGCGCCGTCGACCCTGGTGTGGACCGAGGCGCAGGACGGCGGCGACCCGCGCACGGCGGCCGAGGTGCGCGACCGGGTCTTCATGCTGGCGGCCCCGTTCAGCGCGCCGCCGACGACCCTGATCGATCTGAACGAACGCTACGGCGGGATCACCTGGGGCGATGCGGACACGGCGCTGGTCAACAGCCGCTGGTTCAACACCCGCCACGAGACCCGCTATGTGATCGATCCCTCGAACCCGGGGACCGGCCGGGTGCTGCTGGAGCGGAACTATCAGGACCAGTACAACAACCCCGGCTCGCCGCTGACCGAGCCGAACGCCCAGGGCTTCAATGTGGCGCGCTTCACGGCGGACGGCCGCCTGCTGATGACCGGTCCGGGCGCGACGCGTGAGGGGGAGTATCCCTTCCTCGCCACCATGGATCTGAACAGCGGCCGGTCGGAGCGTCTGTGGACCTCGGCGACCGGTGAATACGAGAGCGTCGTCGGCATTCTGGATGACGGCGCCCGCCGTCTGGTCACCCGCCGGGAGACGAAGGCCGATCCGGCGAACCTGTTCGTGCGCGATCTGGACAGCGGCGACCGCACGGCCCTGACGACCTTCGCCGATCCGGCGCCGCAGCTGGCGGGCGTGTCGCGCCAGCTGATCACCTACACCCGCGCCGACGGGGTGCAGCTGTCGGGCACCCTGTATCTGCCCGCCGGATACGACAAGGACCGTGACGGCCCGCTGCCGCTGGTGATGTGGGCCTATCCGGCCGAATTCACCGACGCCTCGGTGGCCGGGCAGGTGGTCGACACCGCCAACCGCTTCGTGCGCCCGGGCGGGTCGAGCCATCTGTTCCTGCTGACGCAGGGCTATGCGGTGCTGGACGACCCGTCGATGCCGATCATCGGCAAGGACGGGGCCGAGCCGAACGACACCTATATCGAGCAACTGACGGCCAGCGCCGAGGCGGCGGTCAATGCGGTGGTCGAGATGGGTGTGGCGGACCGTGACCGGATCGCCGTCGGCGGGCACAGCTACGGCGCCTTCATGACCGCCAACCTGCTGGCCCACACGGACCTGTTCCGCACCGGCATCGCCCGCTCGGGCGCCTACAACCGCACCCTGACGCCGTTCGGCTTCCAGGCCGAGCAGCGGACCTACTGGCAGGCGGAGGACACCTACAACGAGATGTCGCCGTTCGCCTTCGCCGATCAGGTCAATGAGCCGATCCTGCTGATCCACGGGGAGGCGGACGACAACTCGGGCACCTTCCCGATCCAGTCCGAGCGCTTCTATGCGGCGCTGAAGGGCAACGGGGCGCAGGTGCGCTACGTGGTCCTGCCGCTGGAAGCCCACGGCTATCGCGCGCGGGAGTCGGTCGGTCACACCCTGTGGGAGATGACCCGCTGGCTGGACACCTATGTGAAGAACGCGGGGCCGCGGGAGCAGTAAGTCCTTCTCCCCTCGAGGGAGAAGGTGGCCCGTCAGGGCCGGATGAGGGGGATGCCGGAGACGGCTCCCCCTCTTTCCGTTTCAGGACTAACCAGCCCCCTCATCCGTCTCGCTTCGCGAGCCACCTTCTCCCTCAAGGGGAGAAGGATCAGGACTCCACCAGCGGCCCGTTGCCCCCGGCGGTCTTCGCCACGGTGTAGGTCTTCAGCACCGAGGCGTCGTAGCGTTTGTCGAAGATGGTCGAGACGGTGTGCAGCTCGGCCTTCGCCTCGGTCGGGGTCAGGGTCAGCAGGACGAAGCCCTTGGCCGACTGGTCGCAGAGCAGGACCTCCTCATTGGCGGCGTTCAGCGCCGCGCCGAGGGGGACGCCCTGGACATGGTCGCCGGGCGAAGGGCTGGAGATGCTGCTGGTGGCGAACTCGACGGCGGCGCGGCGGCCCGAGGCGTCCTTCAGGTCGTTGACCCAGAAGGCGTGGCTGTCGCCGGCCAGGACGATGGGCTGGACGCCGGCGTCGGCGAAAGCGCCGTACAGCCGCTCGCGACCGGCCGGATAGCCGTCCCAGCTGTCGAGGTTGAAGGGCACGCCCAGTTTGAACAGCTCGATCGACTGGCGCACCTCGGCGCGGACGGCGGCGGGCAGGCGGGCGAGCAGGACGGTGACCTCCAGCGGCGAGGCCATGGTGGTGATGTCGGGGCCCTGCACCCGGCCCATGACGACCTGGTTGCCGATGATCTGCCAGGGACGTCCGGCCTCGCGCGAGGCGGTCAGGGTCGAGCGGACCCAGTCGCGCTGGGCGTCGCCCAGCAGGTCGCGGTCGGGGGCGTTCAGTTTGGCGCGGAAAGCCTCAACGTCCGGGCGCGCGCTGCGGCCCGCGCCGACGACCGGCATGTCAGCGGCGTAGCTGAGGCCTTCCTGACGCGCCAGAAGGCGGGTCTCGACCATCAGCAGGCTGGCCAGATCGCCGAAGTCGAAGCTGCGGTAGATGGCGTCCTCGGTCAGGCCGCCTTCCGGCTCGCGGATCGGCATCCACTCGAAATAGGCCTTCAGGGCCGCGGCCTTGCGGGTCAGGAAGTCGCCTTCGGTTTCCGACTGGTGGTTTTCGGCGCCGCCGGACCAGGTGTCGTTGGCGACCTCGTGGTCATCCCAGACGCAGATGAAGGGCGCCCGGGCGTGGGCGGCCTGCAGGTCGGGGTCCGACTTGTACTGGGCGTGGCGCAGCCGGTAGTCGGCCAGGGTGACGATCTCGTGCGGCGGCTCGGGCCGACGGTTCAGCCGCGCGCCGGTGGTCATGCCGTAGGCGTCCGGCTCTGCGCCGTACTCATAGATGTAGTCGCCGAGGTGGATGACGGCGTCGAGGCGTTCCAGCTTCGACACCACCTCCCAGGCGTTGAAGTAGCCGCCCGGATGGAGCTGGCAGGAGGCGACGGCCAGGACCGCGTCGGCGGTCGGGCCGACCGGCAGGGTGCGGGCGCGGCCCTGCGGCGAGCGGACCTCGCCGGCCGAGAAGGCATAACGGTAGTCGACGCCCGGCTGCAGGCCGTTGACCGCCACCTTGACCGTGAAGTCGCGCTCCGGCCCGGTCTCGATCGTACCGGACGCCACCGAGGCGGTCGCGTCGCCGTCGCGCCAGACCGACCAGTCGACCCGCACGCTGCGGACGGACGGGTCGGACGGCGTGACCCGCGTCCAGATCAGGAGCCCGTCCTGACGGGGATCGCCGGAAGCGACCCCGTGCAGGAACCGGACGTCGACGGCCTGCCGGGCGACGGCGGGCAGGCCTGCGCCCGCCGCACCGGCGCTGATGAGACCGAGAAGACCGCGACGGTGCAGGCTCATGACCCTACCTCAGTATTTGACGCCGAAGACGAGACCGACGGTGCGGGGCTCGCCGGCGATGAAGGTCGGCAGACCCAGGCCGTCGCCGGTGTTGCCCGCGTCCTTGATGAACTTCTCATCCAGCAGGTTGTCGGCGAAGGCCTCGACCGACCAGTGACCCTGGGCGGCGGTGTAGCGGATGCGCAGGTTCAGCACCCCGTAGGCGTCCTGGTATTCGTCGACGACGGTGTCGGGGACGAAGTTGCCGGTCTGCAGATCGGTGCGGTCGTTGTTGTCGTCGAAGAACATCTTCGACTGCCAGGCGTAGGTCGGCAGGACGGCCAGTTCGCCGCCCGGCAGCGGGACGCGGACCGACAGGCCGAACGAGGCGCGGTGGTCCGGCGACAGGCGGAAGCGGTTGCCGTCGTAGATGCCCGCCTCGAACCGCGAGTGGTTCCAGGCGTAGGTGCCGAAGACATCGACGAACTCGTTCAGGCTCAGGAAGGCCTGGCCCTCGAAGCCGTAGGACCGGGCCTCGCCGGCGTTGGTGGTGATGAACTGGGTGCCGACCTGGATGGTCGTCTGGAAGTTCGAGTAGTCGTAGAGATAGACCGAGCCGTCGAGGTGCAGGGCGCCGTCGAACAGGCCGGTGGTCTTGGCGCCGATCTCGTAGCTGTCGACTTCCTCGGCGTCGACGAAGGTGAAGTCGGGCGCGGCGAACGGGGCCGAGGGCGCGCCGGCGGCCAGAACCGCCGGACGACGGCCGCGGGCGTAGTTGGCGTAGAGGCTGGACTCGTCACCGATGGCGTAGCGGCCGGTGACGCGCCAGGTGAAGCCGTCGTCCTCCAGATCCTGGTAGATGAAGTCGCCGTTGTTGGCGGTCGGCTGGAAGGTCAGGCCGAAGGCGGGGAAGGCGGCGCTGACCGGGGCGGTCGCGGCGCCCGGGGTGGCCAGCTGGGTGACCAGGCCGTTGGCGAAGGCGCCGAGCTGGGCGGCCTGGGTCAGGGCCTCGGGCGTGCCGAGCGCGATGAGCTGGGCGATCTGGCCCTGGATCTGCTGGAGACCGAGCAGGCTGCCGGCGACAGACCGGCCGTTCAGCACCGCCGAGGAGAAGCCGCTGGTCTTGTCGTCCTGGGTCCAGCGGACGCCGGCCGACAGCTCCAGCCGGTCGGTCGGGCGCCAGGTCAGGTCGGCGAACAGGTCGATCGATTCCAGTTCGCTGGCATTGGTCGCGGTCTCGATGTGCGAGGCCTTGAGATTGTTGCGGATGCCCGGGACAGCCGGGGCCGGCAGGCCGAGGCCGAGCAGGATCGGGTCCAGCAGGGCCGGGTTCGAATAGGCGGCCAGCGGCAGGAAATTGGGTCCGGCGACGCCGGGCGCGCCGTCGAGCAGGCCGGCCAGCTGGGCCAGGGCGATGCGCTCGTTGAACTCGGTCGGGGTGCGCTGCGAGCCCTCTTCCTTGAAATAGCCGGCGCCGACGAAGCCCGAGAAGGCGCCGCCGTTGTCCCAGTTCAGGCGGAACTCCTGGCTCCACTGCTCGCCCTGCGCGTCCTCGACGGCGGTGAGCAGGGGCAGGGACAGGCCGTCCGCGTCGAAGACTTCATAGGAGTCGAAGCTGCGGTAGGCGCTGGTCGAGGTCAGGGTCAGGCTGTCCGACAGGTCGATCCGGGTGATGCCCGTCAGGCCCCAGACCTCGCGATCCAGACCGAGAGGCTTGCCGCCGTCGATGTTGGCGCCCGGAGTGAGGGCCGCGCCCTCCCAGGGGGCGGCGGAGCCGATGACGGCGCCGGTGTTCGGGTCCTGCGGCGCATAGGCCAGCGACTTGAACGAGGTGCCCGGGGCACCGTCGGTCTGGTAGTTGGCGATCAGATCGAAGCGAACGCCGTTGACGGGCTCGAAGGCGCCCGAGAGGCGGAAGGCCTGGGTGTCGAAACCGTTGTAGTCCGCGCCGCCGAGCAGGTTGTCGACATAGCCGTCGCGGGTCTTCATGCGGGTGGCGAAGCGGATGGCGGCGTTGTCGCCGACCGGGGCGTTCACCATCAGCTCGCCCATGCGGTAGCCGAAGTCGCCGAAGCCGGCGCGGCCGGCGGCGTCCCAGCCGTCGATGTCCGCCTTGTTCTGGATCACATTGACCGCGCCGATCAGGGCGCCGCGGCCGTAGAGGGTCGACTGCGGACCGCGGGCGACCTCGACCCGCTCGATGTCGAACAGTTCGACATAGGAGCCGCGCGACTTGGAGATCGAGACGCCGTCCTGGAAGACCGAGACGCGCGGCTCGGTGGTGGATTCACCCGAGTCCGAGGTGATGCCGCGCATCACGAAGCCCGGGTTGTTGGGCGACTGGTTCTGGACGATGAAGCCCGGGGTGAAGGCCGACAGCTCCTCGAAGTCCTGCACCCCCAGATTTTCGAGGCGCTCGCCGTTCAGGGCGGTCAGGGCGAAGGGCACCTCGACGGCGCTCTGTTCGCGCAGCTGGGCGGTGACGATGATCTCGTCCAGCTGGGTCGGCTCGGCCTGCTGCGCCTGCGCGGCGCCGGCGAGGGCCCAGACGAGACCCAGGGCGCTGGCGCCGAGCAGGGTGGACGAACGTTGAACGCGGTGAATCATGGCTGCCCCCGGAGGTTTGAGAGCGCCGATCTAGCGGGGCTGTATGCCGCAACGGCGACGGTGGAGCGACCGCGGCATGAAGCTGGGGAGTCGGATATATAAACAATGTTCAGTAGGCGTCGGTCGTTCGATTTCGGCTGAACCTTTGCCGCACCGCAACATTCCTGTTGCGCGAGCGTCGCCTGTCGGGCCACGCTGCAAAAACCTTGCGGCGGGGACGGCATGGCCTTTGACGAAATGTCCGGTGGGACATCCGGTTACGACGGCGAGGTTCGCGACAGCTATCGCGGACTGGCGCGCTGGCTGGCGGAGGCGCCCGAGGGGCTGCTGCAGGCGCGCTCGCGCCAGGCCGAACTCTTCTTCCGGCGCATGGGCATCACCTTCGCGGTCTACGGCGACGCCGAGTCCGCCGAGCGGCTGATCCCGTTCGACGTCGTGCCCCGGATCATCGGGGCGGCGGAATGGGCCGGACTGGAGAAGGGGCTGGTCCAGCGGGTCTCGGCCATCAACGCCTTCCTGTCGGATGTGTACGGCAAGCAGGAGTGCCTGAAGGCGGGCGTCGTGCCGGCCGAGCTGATCCTGACCAATCCGCAGTATGCGCCCGAGATGCAGGGCCGCCGCCCCCCGCGCGACATCTGGGTCCAGATCGCGGGGGTGGACCTGGTGCGCACGGGCGAGGACGGCTTCTACGTGCTGGAGGACAACTGCCGCACGCCGTCGGGGGTCTCCTACATGCTGGAGAACCGCGAGATGATGATGCGGCTGTTCCCGGACCTGTTCGCGGACTATCCGGTGCGGCCGGTCGAGACCTATGCCGACATGCTGCTGGCGTCCCTGCGGGCCAGCGCGCCGGTGGGGGCCGGAAGCGATCCGACCATCGTGGTGCTGACGCCGGGGCCGTTCAATTCCGCCTACTACGAGCACAGCTTCCTGGCCGACAAGCTGGGGGTGGAGCTGGTCGAGGGACGGGACCTCTTCGTCGATGACGGCAAGGTCTACATGCGCACGACCGAGGGGCAGCAGCAGGTCGACGTCATCTACCGCCGCATCGACGACGCCTTCCTCGATCCCCTGACCTTCCGTCCGGACTCGGCCCTGGGCGTGCCGGGACTGATGATGGCCTATGAGGCGGGGACGGTGACCCTGGCCAATGCGGTGGGCACCGGGGTGGCGGACGACAAGGCCGTCTATACCTACATGCCGGATATCATCCGCTTCTTCACCGGCGAGGAGCCGATCCTGAACAATGTGCCGACCTGGCGGTGCCGCGAGCCGGACGCCCTGAAGCACGTGCTGGCCAATCTGGGCGAGCTGGTGGTCAAGGAGGTGGGCGGCTCCGGCGGCTACGGCATGCTGGTCGGCCCGGCCTCGACCAGGGCGGAGATCGAGAGCTTCCGCCAGAAGCTGATCGCGGATCCGGACGACTTCATCGCCCAGCCGACCCTGGCCCTGTCCACCGCGCCGACGCTGGACAAGATCGGTTCGGGGGCGGAGCTGGCGCCGCGTCACGTCGATCTGCGGCCGTTCGTCCTGTCGAGCCCCGAGGGGGTGAAGGTGGCGCCGGGCGGGTTGACCCGCGTGGCGCTGAAGCCGGGCTCGCTGGTGGTCAACTCCAGCCAGGGCGGCGGGACCAAGGACACCTGGGTGCTGGATGTTTGAGATGATCAAACATCCGCTCATCCCGGTGAAAGCCGGGACCCAGTCCTGTCCAGCAGGGCGCCTGCGCCGCAGGATTGGCCTCAGCAAACCCTTGTCCAAGGCTCATCACCCACAGAACTGGGTCCCGGCTTCCGCCGGGATGAGCGGGTTCTAGTATGCTCTCGAGGACCGCAGACAGCCTGTACTGGACGGGCCGCTATATCGAGCGGGCGGACTTCCTCGCCCGTATTCTGGAAGCCACGATCCGGCTGGCGGCCATTCCCACGCGCGGGGACGGCGACGCCGAGACGGTTTGGGCCAGCGCCCTGGCCTCGGCCGGCGCGCCCAAGGCCCTGGGTCGGGCGCCGACGGAGAAGTCGGTGCGCGAGTATCTGGCCTTCTCGCCGGAAAATCCGTCCTCGATCACCGCCTGCATCACCCGGGCGCGGACCAATGCGCGTTCGGTGCGCACCGCCCTGACGGTCGAGCTGTGGGAGGCGATCAACGGCGCCTGGAACGGGCTGGCGGAACAGGGGCAGCCGACCCGGCGCGACGAGTTCGGCCATTTCCTGGAGTGGGTGAAGACGGTCACCCTGTCGGTCGAGGGCGCGGCCTCACGGACGATGCTGCGCAACGACGCCTACTATTTCCTGAGGCTGGGCGCGGCGATCGAGCGGGCGGACAACACCGCCCGGCTGCTGGACGTGAAATACCACCTGCTGCTGCCCGAGGGCGAACGGGTGGGCGGACAGCTGGACTATTTCCAGTGGACGACCCTGCTGCGCGAGGTCTCGGCCCTGACGGCCTATCGCTGGGTCTACCGGGACAGCGTCAAACCGTGGCTGGTGGCCGACCTGCTGGTGCTGAACCGGCAGATGCCGCGCTCGCTGGCCAGCTGCCAGGCCTCGATCGTGCGTTATCTGGAGAAGCTGGCCAGCGACTACGGGCGGCGCGGACCGGCGCAACGGCTGGCGGCGGAGCGGATGCGGGCGCTGGAGTCGGCGAAGATCGAGACCATCTTCCAGGCGGGTCTGCACGAATACATCCAGGGCTTCCTGGCCGAGAACATCCGGCTGGGACAGTCGATCACCGAGCAGTACCTGAGCTGATTGATGCGGATCCGGATCGACCATGCGACCACCTACGCCTATGATCGGGCGGCGCGGTTCATCATCCAGACGCTGCGTCTGACGCCACGGTCCAGCGAGGCGCAGACGGTGCGCTACTGGCAGGTGGAGACCGACGTCGACGCCCGTCTGCGCAAGTCCGAGGACGCTTTCGGAAACATTGTCCACGCCCTCTACACCGAACAGCCGACCGACAGCCTGACCATCCGGGTGACCGGGGAGGTGGTGACCACCGACACCGCAGGGGTGATCCCGCCGGACCAGGAGCGTCTGTCGCCGCTGGTGTTCCTGCGGGACACCGACCTGACCGCGCGCGACCGGCTGATTTCGGTCTTCGCCTCGGAGTTCCTGGCCCATCCGCCGCTGGACCGGATGCACCGGCTGATGGCGGCGATCCACGGATCGGTGGCCTTCGAGGTCGGGGTGACGACGCCGACCCACACCGCCAGCGAAGTGCTGGCGCTGGGGCGGGGGGTCTGTCAGGACCATGCCCACGTCTTCATCGCCTGCGCGCGGCATATGGGCGTGCCGGCCCGCTATGTCTCCGGGCATCTGGCGCGGCGCGACCGGGCCGATCAGGAAGCCGCCCACGCCTGGGCCGAAGCCTGGATCGAGGGGCTGGGCTGGGTCGGCTTCGATCCCGCCAACGGCGTCTGCCCGACCGAGCGCTACGTCCGCATCGCCACCGGCCTGGACTACCTCGGCGCCGCCCCGGTGCGGGGGACCAGCTACGGCGGCAGCGGGGAAACCCTGGCCGTGAAGCTGACCGTCCGTGATGCGGACATGCAACAGGGACAGCAGCAGGCGTGAACGCGGGGTTGGCCGTCGCGGGAATCTGCTACGGTTCGCCGGATTCTGACGTTCGCGGGATACGACGCGTCCAATGACCTATTGCGTAGGCCTGCTGGTCGATGAGGGGCTGGCGATGATCGCCGACACCCGCACGAACGCGGGCGTGGACAACATCTCATCCTATCGGAAGCTGCACGTCGTCGACCAGCCGGGCGAGCGGGTGATGGCGATCGCCACCGCGGGCAACCTGTCCGTGACCCAGACGGCGCTGGCCATGGTCCGCGAAGGCGTGCACCTGAACGTCGGCGAACCCCCCGAGACTCTGGAGACGGCCCCGACCCTGTTCCGCTGCGCCCAGCTGCTGGGCCACGCCCTGCGCAGCGTGCGGCAGTCGATCGCCCCGGCGCTGGAGGCGGACAGCCTGAACACTTCGGCCTCGATGCTGCTGGGCGGCCAGATCGCCGGCGGGCCGATGCAGCTGTTCCTGATCTACAGCCAGGGCAATTTCATCGAGTGCGGGCCCGACACGCCCTTCCTGCAGATCGGCGAGTCCAAATACGGCAAGCCCATCCTGGTCAGCGGCATGCGCGGCAGCACCCCGCTGGCGGAGGCGGTCAAGCTGGGCCTGATCTCCTTCTCGACCACGATGCGCTGCAATGTGGGCGTCGGGGCGCCGTTCGACATGCTGACCCTGCGCCGCGACATGATCAGCGGCGATGTACGCCGGATCGAGGCGGACGATCCCTATTTCATGGACCTGCACGACCGCTGGACCCGCGCCCAGGCGCAGGCCCGGGCCGCCATGCCCGAGCCGCCGTGGATGGTCGGGCAGGGGCCGGCGGCTTTCGGCTGAGGTCATCCCGCTCACGGGCCACTGACGGGCCGCTGACGTGGCGGCGCCTTGCGGGGCGCTGAAGCGCCGGCCTAGCGTGGCGGCATGCCTGCTTTCGACACACCCTCGACGCCCGCCGATTTCGCCTTCTTCGAGCCCCTGCGCGTGCGCTGGTCCGAGGTGGACATGCAGGGCGTGGTCTTCAATCCGAACTATCTGGTCTACGCCGACGTCGCGATGAGCGAGTACATGCGCGCCATCGGCTATGCGGGCGTCGACGGGCTGGCGACGCTGGGCATCGACATGTTCGCGGCCGGGGCGTCGGTCGATTTCAGGGCCTCGGCGCGGTTCGATGACGCGCTGCGATTGGGGGCGCGGATCGAGCGGTTCGGCCGGACCTCCTTCCAGCCGCGGGTGGCGGTGTTCCGGGACGAGGAACTGCTGGCCGACGTGGGGCTGACCTATGTCTGCGTGGCGCCGGACGCGCCGCGCCGGACCGTGCCGGTCCCGGAGGCCTTCATCGCCGCCTGTCGGGGACTGGACGATCAGGCGGGGTGAGCCGTTGCCCGCGCCGCCGGTCGCGATAGGGTGGGGCATGACCCAGCACCGACTGACTCGCCGCCACGCCCTCGCCCTTTCCGGCGGTCTCGCCGCGCTCGGCCTGACGGGACTTCCCGCCCGCGCCGCCGCGCAGTCTGAAGATTGGGCCGCGCTCGGCGCCGATGTGAAGGCCGAGTTCAAATGGGCCTGGGACCACTATGTCGCCAAGGCCTGGGGCAAGGACGAGATCAACCCGGTCTCGGGCACGGCGCGCTCCTTCTTCATCGAGGGCCATGATCTGGGCCTGTCGCTGGTCGAGGCGCTGGACACCCTGTGGATCATGGAGCTGGACGAGGAGTTCCAGGCGGGCGTGGACTGGGTGAAGTCCAGCCTGAACTTCGACGTGGACGCCTTCTCGCAGGTGTTCGAGACCAACATCCGTCTGGTCGGCGGTCTGGTGTCGGCGCACCTGGCGTGCGGCGATCCGGTGCTGCTGGAGAAGGCGAAGGATCTGGCGGACCGGTTGATGAAGGCGTTCGACGCGTCGCCGCACGGCCTGCCGTACCGCTATGTGAACCTGAAGACCGGGGCGGTGCGCGACCCGGAGACCAACCTGGCCGAGATCGGCACCTATGCGACCGAGTTCGGGGTGCTGGGCCAGCTGACCGGCGACGACCGCTACTATGCGGCGGCCAAGCGGGCGATGAAGCACGCGCTGGATATGCGGTCGGACAAGGGGCTGATGGCCGCCAACATCCACGCCGAGACGGGCCTGTTCACCAGCCGCAACGCCTCGATCGACGTCTATGCGGACAGCTTCTACGAATATCTGTGGGACAGCTGGGAGCTGTTCGGCGACACCGACATGAAGCGCTGGGCCGAGGAGTGCATGGGCGCGATGGTGGCCCATCAGGGCAAGCGCTTCGACGGCCGCCTGTGGTTCCCGATGGTGGACTATGAGACCGCCGAGACGACCGGCTACTCACAGACGGTGCTGGGCGCCTATCTGGCCGGGCTGCTGGGGCAGGTGGGGCTGAAGGCCGCCGGCGACGACTTCTTGGCCACCTATACGGAGATGCAGGAGCAGTACGTCATCATCCCGGAATCGACGGACGTGCGGACCCGCACCCCGCGCGGCAAGGGCACCGGCCTGCGCCCCGAGTTCGCCGACGCCTGTTTGAACCTGTGGCTGGGCGACCGCGACGACCGCTACCGGGCCCTGACGGCGATCCACTATCGCAACATGAAGGCCACCTCGAAGGCGGCCTATGGCTACACCTCACTGAAGGACATCACGACCCGCCCGATGGAGCAGGGCGACAACTGCCCCGGCTACTGGTGGTCGGAGCAGATGAAATACTACTTCATCATGTTCGCCGAGCCGCGGCGGGTCGATCTGGACCGGCTGCAGCTGAGCACGGAGGCGTGTGTGCTGAGGGGGGTTGTGCGGGGCTAACGAAGGCCGTGTGCGCCGACGATTCCGGGTCTAGAGCTCAATAGGTGCTCAAGATGGTTGTCGGGCCACATCTCGATGCGGGGGGATTTGTTTTCGGCGTTGTGCTGTTCAATCCAGGTAACAGCATCGGTTGAGAAGCGGCCGCTCGTTGCAAAGACGAGAACCTCGACTTTCGGGTTACCCCATAGCGGCATTTGCTCTTTCGTCGCGGCGATGTCCGCGATGTTTAGGCTTCGGGACAGCCAGTGCTTGCATTGAATGATGACGCGCTGTCGGATCGTGCCCGCCAAGGGATCAACAGTCACTCTCCAGACAGAGAGATCGCGCCCGCGATCAGCCGCACGTGTGGCGGTTAGCCATTGCGGATTCTCGTATCCCGGCGTTTTCGCGATAAGTTCAAACAAGACACGTTCGAACCCGTCGTCGTCGATATTCTTCCAAGCAAGTTTGCTCGTTACAACGCCTGTCGGCTTCGCCGCGACTAGATCACCTAACTCCTTAACCGCGACCGGTTTGGGCTCGTTCTGCCCGTACAGATCAGCTTGAAGGCCAGCCCTCACTTCGGGCCAATCGGACGTTTCGATGTCGGTGAGATCGCCCACCATTCCGAAGTGTAGATGGCGATGAAGCATGCCCCACCGCGCGGGCTTTGATCCGCTGCCGATGAGAACACCTATTTGTTCGATGAGCGATTTTAAGGGGGCGAGCCCGTCCCCGATTTTCACATGCGATGCAGCTTCGCCGATTGTTGCGCGGATACGCGGCAATTCGTCGTCCACATCGGAAATCAACCCGACGATAGCATCCCGAACTAACGCCCGGCGGAGTGACTGTAGGTGAAAGCGGTACTCGCTGAGGCTTTGCGAAGTTTCTTCAATCCAGCGATCGACTGCAAACTCGGCTCCCGGTTCGCCAAGCTCCATGTAGTCTAAGCGAGCTTGACCTACTGCATCCGGTGTCGGCGGATCATCGTTCGGCTTGAAGCCGCTAGCGGATGGCAACTCTCGCAGCACGAGATCATACGCACGGCGGCGTTCATCGTATTCTAGGCTTGAACCCAATGCAGGGCCCGTCGGAAGCAATGCTTCCATCTCCGACCAGAGTCGTTCGAGCTTGGAGAGATTTGCCTCGGTAATGTCGAACTGCTCAAGCGCAGCCATCAGGTCGTTGTCGGACATCGGGCTCTACTGGCTCAATCCCAAAGCCGATCCCCCGTAACCGCTCATCGCATACGGTCGCTCCGCCGCCGTCGTGCCCCAGATCAGGTTCGGCTCCGCGCCCATGACGAAGTGGAGCTCTCCACCCGCCTGGATTTCGTCGTGGCCGATCCAGGTGCGGCCGAGGGGGCGGCCGTTGAGGCTGACGGACTGGACGTAGAGGTTCTCGTCGGCGAGGCCCTCGGTGGAGATGGTGAAGCGATTGCCGTTGGGCAGGTTCAGGACCGCGCGCTCCACAAAGGGGCGGCCGATGACGTACTGGCCCGAGCCGGGTGTGACCGGATAGAAGCCCAGCGCCGTGAACATCAGCCAGGCCGACATCTGGCCGACGTCGTCATTGCCCGCCAGACCGGCCGGGCCGGGGTGGTACTGGGTGTCCATGATCTGCTTCAGCCGGGCCTGCGTCCGCCACGGGGCGCCGGCGAAGACATAGGCGTAGGCCGAGTGGTGGCTGGGCTCGTTGCCGTGGATGTACTGGCCGATCAGGCCCGCGATGTCCTCGGCGTGGGAGTAGTCCAGCCCGGTGTTGTCGTAATCGAACATGGCGTCGAGCTTCGCCACGGTGGCCTGATCCCCGCCCATGGCGGTGACGAGGGCGGCCATGTCCTGCGGCACGAACCACGAATACTGCCAGGCGTTGCCCTCGGTGTAGTCCGAGCCGTAGTTGATGGCGGTCGGGTCGAAGGGGGTGCGGAAGGTTCCGTCGGCCAGACGGGCGCGGACGAAGCCGGTCTCCGGGTCGAAGGTGTTGCGCCAGTTCCCCGCGCGGCGGTCGAAGACGGCCTGCACATCGGTGCGGCCCAGCCGTTGGGCCATGCGGGCGATGGTCCAGTCGTCATAGGCGTATTCGACGGTCTTGGACGCCGCCTCGGGCTCACGATCGATGGGCACCCAGCCCAAGTCCATATAGTCGCCCAGCCCGCCGTAGGGGCGGTAGGTGGCGCTGGCCACCATGGCGTCCAGGGCGGCCTCGCCGTCGATGCCCTGCACGCCCTTGAGGTAGGCGTCCGCGATGACCGGAACGGCGTGGTAGCCGATCATGGTCCAGGTCTCCTGACCCGCGAAGGACCAGACCGGCAGGATGCCGTAGGGGCTGACCTGCCGGGCCGCGATCAGGGAGTTGATCATGTCGGCGTTGCGGGCGTCCGGCTGGACCAGGGTCAGCAGCGGGTGCTGGGCGCGGAAGGTGTCCCACAGGCTGAAGGTCGAGTGGACGGTGAAGTCCGCGTCGTGGACGGCGTTGTCGGGTCCGCGCCAGCGTCCGTCGGCGTCGCCGTGGACCGACGGCGCGATCAGCGAGTGATAGAGGGCGGTGTAGAGGCTGGTCCTCATTTCCTCCGGGGCGGTGATGTCGACGGCGCCCAGGGCCTCGGTCCAGGCGGCGCGGCTGGCGGCGCGGACGCCGTCGAAGTCGAACGTTCCGCCCTCGGAGTCCAGATTGCGGATGGCACCGGCCTCGTCGACGGACGAGATGGCCACCTTGACCAGCAGGGGGCCGGTGATGGAGCCGAAATCGAAGGCGGCCTCGAGCTGGCGGCCCTGGACCTGGGCCCGGTCATCCATGGTGCGGCCCGGCTGGCGGAAGCCGCGGTAGGGAACCTCGCTGTCGCGGTCCTGCAGCTGATAGCCGACCAGCGGCTTGGAGAAGCGCATGGCGAAATAGAGCTGGCGGCCCGGGGCCCAGCCGCGCGTCTCGCGGAAGCCGGTGACGGTGCCGTCCGGATGCACCCGGATGCGCGACCACAGCACCTTGCCCGGGTAGTCATAGATGGACGGGCGGAAGTCGAGCAGGATGCGGGCGGGCTGGGCGCGCGGGAAGCTGTAGCGATGCAGGCCGACACGGACCCCGGCGGTCAGCTCGGCGCGGACGCCGGAGTCGGTCAGGCTGACGGCGTAATAGCCGGGCTCGGCCCGCTCGGACGCCTTGTTGTAGCGGGAGCGATAGCCGGAGTTGGGTACGGCGGGATCGCCCGCGTCCCAGCGCACCTCCCCCGAGACGGGGGTGATCAGGACGTCGCCCAGGTCCGAGTGGCCGGTGCCCGAGAAATGGGTGTGGGAGAAGCCGAGGATGGTCGGGTCGTCGAAGCGATAGCCGGCGGCCCAGTCGTAGGACTGACGGAAGGGCCGGAAGTCGGTGTCGGGGCTGAGCTGCACCATGCCGAAGGGCGCGACGGCGCCGGGGAAGGTGTGGCCCTTGCCCGCCGTGCCGATGAAGGGGTCGACGGCGTCATAGGGAGTCGGCGGGGCGGGCGGCGCCTCCTGCGCTGTGGCGCAGCCGGCGAGCGTGCAGGCGATGACCGCCGACAGGACCGCGTTCCGACCGAAGCGCTGCATCGCCTTCTCCCCCGATTCAAGACGGGCGCGACCCTAGCATCCTGCGCGGCGGACGCCAGCGGCGCGGCCCGGCGGGCGACGCCGGCGCCCGTGGCCGGCCGGTTCATGCCTCTTCAGGGCGAGTTCAGTTTCCATCATGGGTTGTCAGCCGGGGTGCGGTCAGGCATTCTCGAGTATCAACGTTACTCGAGGTGAGCGATGACGGTCATCGAGATACAGCAGGCGTTGGCGCAGCTCGGCTTCGATCCGGGCCCCGCGGACGGCGACTATGGCGACCGCACGAAGGCCGCGGTTCGGCTCTTCCAGCGCAAGTACGGACTGAAGGTCGACGGTGTGGCGGGCAAGGACACCCGGGCGGCGCTGAGGCAGGCGCTGTCCGGGTTGAAGGCGACGGACGCCGTTGCGGCGACGACGGCGGTGGTCCTGGACGCCCGGTCCGAGAAGAACCTGACCGGCGTGCATCCTGACCTGGTCCGGGTGGTGCGGGCTGCGGCCCATCTGTCGCCGATCGACTTCGTGGTGACCGAGGGGCTGCGCACGCTTGAGCGACAGCGCGCCCTGGTGGCCAGCGGGGCCTCGCGGACGATGAAGAGCCGGCATCTGAACGGCCATGCGGTCGATCTGGCGGCGCGGGTCAACGGCGAGATCCGCTGGGACTGGCCCCTGTACCAGCAGCTGGCCGCGGCCATGAAGGCCGGCGCGGCCAAGGTCGGCGTTCCGATCGAATGGGGCGGCGACTGGCGGACGTTCAGGGACGGGCCGCATTTCCAGCTGCCCTGGGCGAACTATCCCTAGATCAACCCGGGCCACCGCGACGGCCCTCGCGGGCGCCGGTCAGATTTTGCGGGGGAGGGGGACGATGGTGGGTGATCACAGGTTCGAACTGTGGACCCGCTGATTAAGAGTCAGCTGCTCTACCAACTGAGCTAATCACCCGGACTCATCGTCATCCCGCTGACATCCGGTCGGGACCGGCGTCGGCGAGGGGCGGGAGATAGAGGGTCGCCGGACGGAAGGCAAGGGGCTTTTTCGTGTCCGTTTCGGTTTGTCGCAGGAGAAGCCGGGCCGCTTTTGCTTCGGGTCGATCCGACCTGACTCCAGAAAAATGGCCCGGCGCCGTGCTTGAGTAAAATCCGAGCCGGGTTGGACGATGTCCAACCCGGCCGATTTTGCTCTAGGGTCGCTGCGGAATCAGCCGCCGGGGAGCGGCGCAGGGGAAACGCAGACATGGCTTTCTGGAACCGCCGTCGCTCGATCGACGCGATGCTGGCGCCGCACGACGGACCGGCGCTGAAGAAAACGCTGGGCTGGCCGCACCTGATGGCGCTGGGCGTCGGCGCCATCGTCGGCACCGGCATCCTGACGCTGATCGGCGTGGGCGCCGGGCTGGCGGGGCCGGCGGTGCTGATCAGCTTTGCGCTGGCGGGACTGGTCTGCGCCTGCGCGGCCCTGGCCTATGCCGAGCTGTCGACCATGATGCCCGCCGCGGGCAGCGCCTACACCTATTCCTACGCGGTGCTGGGCGAGATGATCGCCTGGATCGTCGGCTGGAGCCTGATCCTGGAGTATTCGCTGGTGGTCTCGGCGGTGGCGGTCGGTTGGTCCGGCTATGCGATCGGCTTCCTGGGCGGATTGGGGATCGATCTGCCGACGGCCCTGACGGTGGGGCCGCATGTGCCGGGCGGGGTGATCAACCTTCCGGCCGTCGCCATCATCGCGGTGGTGACCGGCCTGCTGCTGCTGGGCACTCGCGAGAGCGCGACGCTCAACGCCGTTCTGGTGGTCATCAAGATCGTGGCCCTGATCGCCTTCGTGGCCATCGCCTTGCCGGCCTTCGACAAGAGCCACTTCACCCCCTTCATGCCGAACGGCTTCGGCGCCCCCTTCGTGCAGACCGGCGTCATGGCGGCGGCGGCGATCATCTTCTTTGCCTTCTACGGCTTCGACGCCATCTCGACGGCGGCGGAGGAGACCAAGCGGCCCGAGCGCGATCTGGCTATCGGCATCGTCGGCTCGATGGTCGTCTGCACGGCCCTTTATCTGATCGTGGCCGCCGCCGCGATCGGCGCCCGGCCCGTCGCCAGCTTTGCCGAGAGTCCCGAGCCCCTGGCTTTGATCCTGCGCGAAATGGGGCAGGGGACGGCAGCCCAGTGGATCGCGGCCAGCGCCGTCATCGCGCTGCCGACCGTGTTGCTGGCCTTCCTGTTCGGCCAGAGCCGCATCTTCCTCGGGATGGCGCGGGACGGCCTGCTGCCGCGCAGACTCGCCAAGGTCTCGACCCGGGGCGTCCCGGCGGTGGTGACCATCTTCACCGCCATCGTCGTCGCCCTGCTGGCCGGGGTGATGCGGCTGGACGAACTGGCCTCGTTGGCCAACGCCGGGACACTGGCGGCCTTCTTTGCGGTCGGGTTGAGCCTGATCGTGCTGCGCGTGCGGGATCCGAACCGGCCCCGGGTCTTCAAGGCCCCCCTGTGGTGGCTGGTCGGGGCGATCACCATGATCGGCTGTGTGACCTTCTTCCTGAGCCTGAAACCCTTCACCCAACTGGCCTTCCTCGGCTGGAACGTGCTGGGCCTCGTGGTCTACCTCCTCTGGTCATCGCGCCATTCGCGGCTGGCGAAGGGCGAAGAGGTCGAGGGCTGATGGCGCGCAGGGACCTGTCGGGGGCGGTCGACTTCGCCGTTCTGGAGCGGATGACCGGGGGCGAGGACGCGATCACCGACGAGGTCCTGGGCCTGTTCGGCCAGCAGGCGGCGATGTGGTCGCCGATGCTGGATGTCCGCGAGGAGGGCTGGCGCGACGCCGTGCACACGATCCGGGGCGCGGCGTCAGGCATCGGAGCGGACGCGCTGGCGCAGGCCTGCCAGACGGCGGAGGCGGCGCAGAAGGCCGAGGCGCCGCCGCTGCTGGACCGGGTCCGGGATCAGCTGGAAGTCGCCCTGGCCGACGTGGCGGCCTACCGGCACGAGCTCATGCTGAGATCGTTGAAGGGTTGAGCGGCGTTTGACTTTCTCCAAAAGCGGGAGGAAGCTCGGGTGTCCATAAACGAGGTGCTCCCATGCTGAAGATGAAGCTCGCCGTTTGCGCCCTGGCCGCCACCGCCACCGCCGCCGCCGCCACCGCCGTGGTCGCGCAGGAGCCGGAAGGGACGGTGAGGTCGTCGCTGGCCCCCGCGACCTACGTCTATATCTACGAGCAGCACGGACTGAACGGCCACCGCTTCTGGGTCGCCGAGGCCGACCGGCTGCCGCCGATGCGCCGCTTTGAAAGCCTGCGGACCGTGGGCGGGGCCTTCGAGGTCTGCGATCGGCCCAATTTCGAGGGCGAGTGCCGGGTCATCGAGGGGCGCTACGACAGCGTCTCGAGAACGGGTCTGCGCCGGATCGCCTCCCTGCGCCCCGTGGCGTCGCCCGGGAGCTAGACCCGCGTCCGATCCCAGACGCTGAACTCGTGGGCGATGCAGCGGTCCACGAGGGTGCGCCAGACCGGTTCGGCGATGGCGGGCGAGAGCCCGGCCGGACCGGCGGCGGCGAGGACCTTTGACACCACATCCTCGATGCGGGCGTCGTCATGGACGGCGCCCCTGTCGGGCTTGATGCGGGCGGCGGCGTGCATATAGCGCTGGCGCTCGGCCAGCAGGGTCACCAGCGCGCGGTCCAGGGCGTCGACGCCCTGCCGGACCTCGGCCATGGACTGGCAGGCTTCCGGCGCGGTCCGGGCGTCGATGGGGACGGTGGCGGGGGATTCAGCCGACAAAGGCGCGCTCCAGAACATAGTCGCCGGGCTCGGCGTTCGAGCCCTCTTTCAGACCGTAGGTCTCCAGCAGTTCGCCGGTTTCCTTGATCATGGCCATCGAGCCGCACAGCATGACGCGATCGGTGTTGGGCGAGAAGCCGATGGGCAGCTGAAGGTCGGCGAAGACGTCGCCCGACTTGATGCGGTCGGTGATCCGGCCCGGAGTCTCGAACTTCTCGCGGGTGACGGTCGGATAGTAGACCAGCTGGGCCTTCGCCTCGTCGCCGACCAGCGGGTCCTCGTGGATGCCCGAGGTGAAGAAGTCGCGGTAGGCGAGGTCGGCCACGTTGCGGACGGTGTGGCAGACGATGACCTGGCCGAAGCGGCTGTAGGTGTCCGGGTCGCGGGCGACGCTGAGCCAGGGGGCCAGGCCGGTGCCCGTGCCGATCAGCCAGAGGCGCTCGCCGCCGGTCAGGGCGTCGAGGACCAGGGTGCCGGTCGGCTTCTTGCCCATCAGGACGGTGTCGCCGACCTGGATCTTCTGCAGACGCGAGGTCAGGGGGCCGTCGGGCACCTTGATCGAGAAGAACTCCAGCTCCTCGTCCCAGTGCGGGCTGGCGATGGAGTAGGCGCGCAGCACCGGCTTGCCGCCGTCTTCGCCCGGCAGGCCGATCATCACGAACTCGCCGGAGCGGAAGCGGAAGTCCTCCGGGCGGCGGATGCGGAAGCTGAACAGCTGGTCAGTCCAGTGATGGACGGACAGGACCTCGAGTTCGTGGAACGGCGAGGCCTTGGCGGGGGGAGGGGCGACGGCGTCGGTCATTGCCGCGCTTCTTAGGACGCGTCGCGGCGGGGGGAAAGGGCGGCGGTGTCGCGGAGGGGGTGACGGAACCGGATTCCGGCTCTAGCGTCCGGGTCCGGTTCAAAAATCCATCGTCGGGCGTTCATGCGTAATCTTCTGCTGGCCTCCACCCTGCTCGTGGCGACGTTGTCGCCCTTCACCGCCGCGATGGCCCAGTCGGCGGCCGCGCCCGCCGCGGCGCCGTCCGAAAGCGCGATCCTGACGCCCGAGCGGGTGTTCGCGAACCCGTCGCTGGCCGGGCCGGTGGCCAAGGGCGTGAGCCTGTCGCCGGACGGCGAACTGGTCGCCTTCCTGCGGTCGCGCCCGGATGACGTCGACGTGCAGGACCTGTGGGCCGCCCCGACCGGGGACGGGGAGCCGTTCAAGCTGATCGACGCGCGCGCGCTGGTCCCGGACGCGGGGGAACTGTCGGAGGCCGAGAAGGCCCGGCGCGAGCGGATGCGCATCAGCGCCCGCGGCGTGGTCGAATATTCGTGGGACGAACAGGGCCGCTACATTCTGGCGCCGCTGGAGGGCGACATCTTCCTGGCGACGCGGGCGGACGGTTCGGTGCGCCGCCTGACCGAGACCGACGCGGACGAGATCGACGCCAAGGTGTCGCCGCGTGGAAACTTCGTCTCATACGTCCGGGATCAGGATCTGGTCGTCTATGATCTGGCGACCAACACCGAGACGGCCATCACCGCCGACGGCGACGGGCTGAAGACCTGGGCGACGGCCGAGTTCATCGCCCAGGAAGAGCTGGATCGCGACACCGGCTACTGGTGGAGCCCGACCGAGCGCTACATCGCCCTGCAGCACACGGACGAGTCGACCGTCGACATCATCCCGCGTCTGGACATCACCGGCGGCGGGGCGACGACGGTGGAGCAGCGCTATCCGCGGGCGGGCCGCCCGAACGCGGTGGTCGAACTGTATGTGCATGACCGCGAGACCGGGAACCGGATCAAGGTCGATCTGGGCGCGAACGCCGACATCTATCTGGCGCGGGTGAACTGGTCGTCGGACGGCAGCGTGCTGTACGTCCAGCGTCTGTCGCGGGACCAGAAGACGCTGGACCTGCTGAGCGTTGATCCGGCCACGGGCGCCTCGCGCGTGATCGTCAGCCAGACCTCCAACGCCTGGGTGCCGCTGAGCCACGACTTCCGCGCGCTGGAGAACGGCGACTTCATCTGGTCGACGGAAGAGACCGGCTGGAAGCACCTGTACCTGTACAACCGCGACGGCCGCCGCATCCGCGCGATCACCTCGGGCCAGTATCCGGTCAAGGGTCTGGCGGGCGTCAACCAGCGCACGGGCGAGGTCTTCTTCACCGCCTCCATGCGCGACGGGCGAGAGCTGCCGATCGAGCAGCAGCTGTTCCGCGCCTCCCTGCGCCGGACCATGACGCCGGTGGCGGTGACCTCGGCCGGCGGCTGGTGGGGCGCGTCGATGAACCGGACGGGGACGGCCTTCGTCGGGACCTACACCGACCTGAACACGCCGTCCCAATCGGCCCTGTACCGCGCCGACGGGACCCGTATCCGCTGGATCGAGGAGAACCGTCTGGAGCCGGGGCACCCCGCCTATCCGTTCGCCTCGCGCCGCGGCGAGGTGACCTTCGGCACGCTGGAGAGCCACGGCGAGACGCTCGTCTGGCAGATGACCACCCCGCCGGGCTTCGACCCGACCAAGACCTATCCGGTGGTCATGCAGGTCTATGGCGGACCGTCGGGCGGCGGGGTGAAACGCGCCTGGCAGGGTTCGACCAATCAACTGTTGACGGAGGCGGGATACATCGTCTTCCGCCTGGATAACCGGGGCGAAGGCGACCGGTCGGCGGCCTTCAAGCAGGCGCTCTATCTGCGCATGGGGCAACCTGAGATCGAGGATCAGGTTCTGGCCGCTGACTATCTGAGAACGCTGCCTTTTGTGGACGATGACCGTATCGCCATGATGGGCTGGTCCTACGGCGGCTTCATGACCCTGATGGCGGCGACGGAGCCGAAGATGGGACTGGCCGGGGCGCTGGCCGGCGCGCCGCCGACCGAGTGGGGCCTGTACGATACGGCCTACACCGAGCGCTACATGTCGACGCCGGAACTGAACGTCGAAGGCTATGCCGCTTCGGACGTCATTCCGCGCCTGCCGAACCTGACGGGACGGCTGCTGCTGATGCACGGCATGGCTGATGACAATGTGATCCTGGAAAACTCGACGCGGGTGATCAACGCCCTGCAGCAGAACAGCCAGCCGTTCGAGCTGATGCTGTATCCGGGACAGCGTCACGGGGTGCGCGGGAACGAGCGTCAGCTGCAGCAGTGGCGGACGTATCTGGACTTCCTGGACCGGACGATCGGGACGCGGTCGCATTGATGATCTCCCCTTCCCCTCGAGGGGGAAGGGGTTGGGGGATGGGGTGGAGGCAGTGATGGTCAGGATGTGGCGCGAGCGGCTGGGGCTCCGGTTCGACGGAGCCTCTGGCAGTCCATCCGGACGCAGCCTGCCTCCACCCCTCCCAACCCTCCCCCTCGAGGGGAGGGCTTTGGCGGGGGCGGTCGCCGCGCTGGTGATGCTCGCGGCGGGGACGGCGCAGGCGCAAATCGCGGATCGCACTTACCAGCCGGTGATCCGCCGTGACTTCAACGCCTATGTCGCATCAAGTTCTGATTTGGACGCGGGTTCGCCCCTGTATCAGACCGCGCGGCGGGTTTATGAGAGCCCGTCCGACTATGCCGCCGGAATCAGGGCGCGCGTGGAAGGCGAAAGGTCGGACCTGAACAGCATCATCCGGCTGTCACCCTGGGTTTTCGATCCGGTGCATGATCCGTTCATGGGCGGAAAAATGCCTCCGCTGTTTCAGGTCCCCATCCTCCTGAAGGACAATATCGAGACCGCCGACATGCCGACCACGGCGGGCTCGCTGGCGCTGGCCGAAAATGCGCCGGGGCGGGATGCGCCGCTGGTGACGCGCCTTCGTCAGAACGGGGCGATCATCCTCGGCAAGACCAACCTGTCGGAGTGGGCCAACATCCGCTCGTCGAACTCGATCAGCGGCTGGAGCGCGGTCGGGGGGCAGACGCTGAACCCCTATGATCCGGCGCGCACCCCGTGCGGGTCGTCGTCAGGCAGCGCGGCGGCGGTGGCCCTCGGCCTGGCGCCGGCGGCGATCGGGACCGAAACGGACGGGTCGATCACCTGTCCGGCCTCGGTGAACGGGATTGTCGGGTTCAAGCCGACCGTCGGGCTGGTGTCGCGGACGCACATCGTGCCGATCAGCCACTCGCAGGACACCGCCGGACCGATGACCGCCACGGTCGAGGACGCGGCCATCGTGCTGTCGGTCATCGCGGGGAGCGATCCGCTGGATCCCGCGACGGCCGAGGCTGATGCGCGCAAGGTGGATTATCGGGCTGCGCTGGACGCCGGGTCGCTGCGCGGCGCCCGGATCGGGGTGATGCGCTATCTGCTGCCGTCCTATTCGGAGGAGACCCGCGCGGTGTTCGAGCGCTCGCTGCAGGTGATGCGCGACGCCGGGGCCGAGATCATCGACATCACCGAGCCGCCCGCCGACTGGCGCAATCTGGGGACCTGGGAGCTGCAGGTCCTGATGACGGAGCTGAGGGTCGATCTGAACGCCTATCTGGCCTCGACCGACCCGGAACAGGTGAAGACGCGGACCCTGGCGGACCTGATCGCCTTCAACGACGCCGAGCCGCGCGAGACGCCCCTGTTCGGGCAGGAGCTCTTCCTGCGGGCCGAGGCGACGACGGGGCTGGAGGATCCGGTCTATCTGAACGCCCGCGCAAGCTCTCTGCGCGCCGCCGGGCCGGAGGGCATCGACCGGATGATGGCGGAGCACAATGTCGTGGCCCTGATCGCGCCGACCACCTCGCGCGCCTGGACCAATGACCGGGAGGACGACGACAACATGCAGGGCTCGGCCAGCCGTCTGGCGGCCATCGCCGGCTATCCGCACCTGACCGTGCCGATGGGCTTCGACCGCGGCATGCCGGTGGGGCTGAGCGTCATGGCCGGCAAGTGGGAGGACGCGAAGGTCCTGTCGCTGGGCTACGCCTTCGAGCAGCTGACGCGGGCGCGGCGGGCGCCGGAGATGCCTTAGGCGGCGGGCCCTTTTTGAGGGCGGCGCGTGGGAAGTGATTGGTGGTTGGTGACTAGTGGATCGCAGCTTCCCGGTCGGCGGCCGCACTCGCACCGGCGGTTCAGCGGCCACCCTCCAATCACCAACCCCTAACCACTTGTCCGCACCTCGCCGGAACCCGCGCGCTGCATCGACGCAACCTTCACCGTACCGCCGGGTTTCGCCCTCATGGAAAAGCTGTTCGTCAAATTCGCCACCCTGACGGCGAAGATCGCCGGCAAGCCGTGGACCTTCATCGCCTGTGTCGGGATCGTTCTGATCTGGGCTGTCTCCGGGCCGGTGTTCCGGTTCAGCGAGACCTGGCAGCTGGTGATCAACACCGGCACGACCATCATCACCTTCCTGATGGTGTTCCTGATCCAGAACACCCAGAACCGCGACGGGGCGGCGATGCAGGCGAAGCTGGACGAGCTGCTGTACGCCCAGCACAAGGCCGACGCCCGCTTCATCGGCATCGAGCACCTGACCGACGCGGAGCTGGACGCCATCCTGCGGGAGGTCGAGGCGCGGGGGATCGCCGTGCACCGCGGCAAGCCCGCGGGACCGATCAAGGGCGATCCGGCGCCGAGGGTCGGGGACCTGACCGGGGAGTCGCCGGCGAAGGCCCGGTCGAAGCATCCGTCCCGCCCCTCCGCCGGGCGCTGAAGCCGGGACTCGCGCGGGACGCGATATGTTCATGTAGTTGTCGGTTTTGCGACGGTTTTAAGTCTTAAGAAAGTCTTGAAATCCAATAGGTCAGCAGTAAAAGCTGCGATCCCTAGGGGGATCGTCGCCACACTGTGAAGTGGTCCGGCCCCGGAGCATTTGCGCCGGGCGCCATTCGTGTGTCCGGCTTTTGAAGAACCGAGGACGCATCATGACCCTGGCCGCCGGCGATATCGCGATCATCTCGATGAACGCGGACACCAACAAGACCTTCTCGTTCGTCTGCCTGGTCGATATCCCGGCCGGGGAGGTGATCAAATTCACCGACAACGGCTGGCTCAGCACCGGCAGTTTCCGCACCGGCGAGGGGACGATCACCTGGACGGCTCCGGCGGGCGGCATCACCCGCGGCACGGTCATCACCATCGATACGACGGCGACGGTCTCGACCGTCAACTTCGGCACGGTGAGCGACAGCGGCGACGTCAACTTCTCGACGTCGGGCGACCAGATCCTGGCCTATCAGGGCGCCGACGCCTCGCCGACCTTCCTGTACGCGGTGAACAACGAGGCCACCGGCTGGCAGGCCTCGGCGACCAACGCCAACACCTCGGCCCTGCCGCCCGGCCTGACCGAGGGCGTGACGGCCATCGCGCTGAACGAGATCGACAATGCGGCCTATTCGGGCGCCGTGTCGGGCACCCGCGCGGAGCTGCTGGCCCTGATCGGCAACCAGTCGAACTGGACCCTGAACGACGGCGTCAACCAGACCGCCCCGGGCAGCTTCAGCGTCGGCGGCAGCATGTCCTTCTCGATCGGCGACGCCGTGGTGACCGAGGGCGACAGCGGGACGGTCACCCTGACCTTCACCGTCACCCGGACCAACAGCGCGGGCGCCGCGACGGTGGACTGGGCGACGTCGGACGGCACGGCGACCGCGGGCGTGGACTATGTGGCCGGCTCGGGCACGGTCAGCTTCGCGGACGGCGAGGCGACCACGACCATCACCGTGACGGTCAACAGCGACACCCTCGTCGAAGGTGACGAGACCCTCACGGTCACCCTGACCAATCCGTCGACCGGAACGATTTCGGACGGCTCGGGCGAGGGGACGATCACCAATGACGACGTGCCCGCCGGCGCGGTGACGCCCTTCATCAACGAGTTCCACTACGACAACGCCTCGACCGACACCGGCGAGTTCATCGAGATCGCCGGCAGCGCGGGGACCAACCTGAACGGCTGGACCCTGGTGCTGTACAACGGCGGCAACGGTCAGTCGTACACGACCATCAACCTGTCGGGCGCCTTCGCCGACATGCAGAACGGCATGGGCGTGCTGAGCTTCGCCGCCACGGGCATCCAGAACGGCTCGCCGGACGGGATCGCCCTCGTCGACAACAACGGCAATGTGGTCGAGTTCATCAGCTACGAAGGCGTGATGACGGCGACCAACGGTCCGGCCAGCGGCCTGACCAGCGTCGACGTCGGCGTCGAGGAGCCGGGCGACGCCAACGGCACCTCGATCGGCCGCGTGGGCACCGGCGGGCAGGACAATTTCACCTGGCAGCTGATCACGGGGGGCGACACCGCCGGCGCGATCAACACCGGCCAGACCTTCACCCCGGTGGTCTCGATCGGCGACGCCTCGGTGGCCGAGGGCGACAACGGCACGAGCGTGATCACCTTCACCGTGAGCCGCACCACGGCCGACGGCGCGGCGACCGTGGACTGGAACACCCAGGATTCGGCGCGCGGCGACGGCGCCGACGCCACGGCCGGGGTCGACTATGTGGCCGCCGGCGGCACCGCGACCTTCGCCGACGGGGAACTGACCACCACGGTCACCGTCACGGTGAACGGCGACGTGACCCCTGAACTGGCGGAGCGCTTCGAGGTCCATCTGTCGAACCCGACCGGCGGACTGGTCGTCGGCGACGGCGTCGGCGTCGGCACGATCACCAATGATGACGCGACCCCGCCGACGGTGTCGGTCGCCGACGTCAGCGTGACCGAGGGCGACAGCGGCACGGTCACCCTGACCTTCACCGTGACCCGGGCCGGCGGCACGGGCGCCTTCAGCGTCGACTACGCCACCGCCGACGGCACCGCCACGGCGGGCGAGGACTATGTGGCCTCGTCGGGAACCCTGAGCTTCGCGGACGGCGAGCTGACCCGGACCGTGACGATCACCGTCAACGGCGACACGGCGTCGGAAGCGACCGAACGCTTCACCCTGAACCTGTCCAACGCCACCAATGACGCGGTGATCACCGACGGTTCGGCGACCGGCACGATCACCAACGACGACCTGACCGCCATCTACACCATCCAGGGCGCGGGCCATGTGTCGAGCTATGTCGGCGAGGAGGTGACGACCACCGGCGTCGTCACGGCCATCGACAACAACGGCTTCTATATCCAGGACCCCAACGGCGACGGCGACCGTCGCACCTCGGACGCCATCTTCATCTCGACGGGGACGGCGCCGACCGGCATCGTGATCGGCAGCGCCGTGACCGTGTCGGGCGTGGTGCAGGAGTATGTGGGCGCGGCCGGCAGCCTGAGCATCACCCAGATCGCCGCCGGCGCGAACGGCCTGAACTACGCCGCCAACGGCACGGGCGTCGTGCAGATGACCTATATCGGCAACGGGGTGGGCGAATATCTGCCGCCGACGGCCCAGGTCGACGACGACAACTTCACCTCCTTCGATCCGGAGACGGACGCCATCGACTTCTATGAGTCGATGGAGGGAATGCTGGTCACGGTGCGGGACGCCCAGGCGGTGTCCGACACCGCCTCCGGCTCGACCTATGTGGTGGCCAACTCGGGCGCCGACGCGACCGGGATGAACGACCGGGGCGGGATCACCAACTCGGAAGGCGATTTCAATCCCGAAGCCCTGATCATCTACGACGACTCGACCATCTCGGGCGCCTATTCGCCGAACCACAGCGTCGGCGACCGGCTGGGCGATGTGACCGGGGTGATCAGCTATTTCGGCGGCGAGTACGAACTGATCGTGCGCGACCCGGTGACCGTGGTCGAGGACGTGACCGCGACGGACGAGGTCACCGACCTCGTCCAGGCCGACACCGGCGCCAACGAGCATCTGACCATCGCCAGCTACAACGTCGAGAACCTCGATCCGGGCGACGGCGCGCGGATCACCGAACTGGCCATCGACATCGTCACCAACATGGGCACGCCGGACATCATCGGCCTGATCGAGGTGCAGGACGGCAATGACGGCACCCTGTCCGGCCAGGCCTCGGCCCAGGCCCTGATCGACCAGATCATCGCCCAGGGCGGTCCGACCTACGTCTACGTCGAGGTCGAGCCCGCGTCGGAAGGCTCGTCGGGCGGCGAGCCCGGCGGCAACATCCGCAATGGCTTCCTCTATAATCCGGACCGGGTGGACTACGTCCCCGGCTCGGCCGTGGCCCTGCTGGACCCGGCCTTCAACGGCAGCCGCAAGCCGCTCTCGGCCCAGTTCGAGTTCAACGGCGAGATCGTCACCGCCCTGTCGATCCACTCGACCTCCCGCATCGGCTCGGACCCCTACATGGGCTCGACCCAGCCGCCGGCGAACGCCGGGGAGGGCGGACGCCTGGCCCAGTCTCAGGCCATCGAGGCCTATCTGGACCAGCTGCGTCTGGTGGACCCGGATGCCCACATCGTGGTGTCGGGCGACTTCAACGCCTTCTACTTCGAGCAATCGGTGCGGCTGCTGGAGGACGGCGGCCTGAACAACCTTTGGAGCCTGCTGCCGGAAGAGGAGCGCTACTCCTATGTGTTCGGCGGCAACTCGCAGACGCTGGACCATATGCTGGTGTCCGGTTCGCTGCTGACCGGCGCCCAGTTCGACGGCGTGCACATCAACAGCTTCGTGGCCGACCAGGCGAGCGATCACGACGCCCTGTTGGCCCAGCTGATCGTGGTCGGGGCGGGCGCGAACCTCGTCACCGGAACGGCCGGGGCGGACACGATGGCGGCCCTCGGCGGCAATGACACCTATGTGGTCAACCACGTCGGCGATCTGGTGGTCGAGAAGGCGGACGCCGGCATCGATACGGTTCAGGCCTCGATCTCCTACGCCCTGACCAGCAATGTCGAGAACCTGATCCTGACCGGCTCGGCGCTGAACGGGACCGGCAATGCGTTGGGCAACACCCTGACGGGCAACGCCCAGAACAACACCCTGGACGGCGGCGAGGGCGACGACATCCTGATCGGCGGCGCGGGCGCGGACATCCTGATCGGCGGCGCCGGCCAGGATACGGCCAGCTACGCCGACGCCGCGGGGGCGGTGTCGGTGCGCCTCGGTCTCCAGCTGACGCTGGACGACGGCACGGGGGCGCTGGACCAGCTGTCCTCGATCGAGAACGCCACGGGCTCGGCCTTCGACGACCTGCTGTTCGGATCGGCCGCCGACAACGTGCTGAACGGCGGCCTGGGGTCGGACATCCTGCTGGGCTTCGCGGGTAATGACACCCTGATCGGCGGCGACGGCGCGGCCAATACGCTGCAGGGCGGTCTGGGCGACGACCTCTATATCGTGACCGCCAATGACACGATCACCGAGTTCGCCGGCGAGGGCGTCGACACCGTCCAGACCAATCGCGCGACCTGGACCCTGTCGGCCAACCTCGAGAACCTGATCTTCACCGGCGCCGGTGACTTTGTGGGTGTGGGCAACGCCTCGGACAATGCGATCACGGGCGGCGCCGGCGCGGACATCCTGGACGGCGGGGACGGCGATGACGTCCTGACCGGGGGCGCCGGGCATGACATCCTGCTGGGCGGCGCGGGGACGGACACCGTCAGCTACGCCAACGCCGCGGCCGGAGTGTCGGTCCGTCTTGGGATTCAGCTGACGCTCGACGACGGCTCGGGGGTGACCGACTCCCTGTCGTCGATCGAGAACGCGACGGGGTCGAACTTCGACGACCTGCTGTTCGGTTCGAGCGGCGACAATGTCCTGAACGGCGGGCTCGGTTCCGACATCCTGCTGGGGCTGGGCGGCAACGACGTCCTGATCGGCGGCGACGGCGCGGCGAACACCCTGCAGGGCGGCGCCGGCGACGACATCTATGTCGTGACCGCCAACGACACGATCACCGAGTTCGTCGGCGAAGGCGTCGATACGGTCCAGACCAACCGGGCCGCCTATACCCTGGGCGCCCATGTCGAGAACCTGAGCTATTTCGGCGCGGGTTCGTTCGCCGGGACCGGCAACGGGCTGGATAACGTCATCACCGGCGGCGCCGGGGACGACGTGCTGATCGGCGGCGGCGGGAACGACACCCTGAACGGCGGGCTGGGCGCGGACACCGTGGTTCTGCGCGGGGTCGGCTCCGACTATCAGGTCGAATGGCTGGGCGGGGACTCCTACCGGATCACGGACACCGTCGGCGGCCGTGACGGCATGACGCTGGTGAACGGGATCGAGACGGTCCGTTTCGGCGACGGCCTCACCCTTGCGCTGTCGGCGCAGGCGTCCGTGCCGCTGCTGTCGGACAAGGATGCCGGCGCGCTGGTGCTCCCGGCGCTGGTGGACGACGACTTCCTGCCGATCGGCAAGGGGTTGGACGAGCCCCTGGTCCTGCCGGGATCGGATGATCTGTTCGTTCTCGACAAGCTGGCCGGCGCCGCCCTGGTCCTGCCGGGTCTGGAGAATGACGACCTGGGCTCGATCTTCCAGGCCCACCACAGGCCGTTCGAGCCGGGTCTCAGCCACGGCGATCACCTGGTTCCGCCCCAGACGGACGAACTGCTCGGCGGCTAGGACCGTTCTCGCTTCCGGGCCGGAACGGCCGTCCGTCGCCAAGGCGGACGGCTGTTCACCCCGGAGACCCGCAAGGTCTGGCGGACTCCGGTCCGAGACGGCAGGGTGCGGCCATGGTCGAGGGAAACGAATCTCCGCGGGTCGCCGGCATCGAACTGGGCGGGACCAAATGCGTCTGCGTGCTGGCGTCCGGGCCGGACGACATCCGCGACGAGGTGCGCCTTCCCACGACCACGCCGGAGGAGACCCTGGGTGCGATCCGGGCGGTGCTGGAGCGCTGGGCGGCGGGGCCGGGGTTTGACGCGATCGGCATCGCCAGCTTCGGCCCGGTCGATCTGGATCCGAAGTCTGACACCTACGGCCACGTCACCGAGACGACCAAGCGGGCCTGGCGCCGGGCGAATCTGAACGTCATACACCAGGGCTTCGGCGTGCCGGTGGCGCTGGACACGGATGTGAACGGCGCGGCGCTGGCCGAGGGGCGCTGGGGCGCGGCGCGGGGGCTGGACAGCCATGCCTACGCCACCGTGGGCACGGGCATCGGCGTCGGCGTGGTGGTCAACGGCCGGACCGTGCGGGGCCTGGGCCATCCGGAGCTGGGGCACCTGAAGGTCGGCCGCCTGCCGGGCGACCATTGGCCGGGCGTCTGCGCCTACCACGGCGACTGCGTCGAGGGGCTGGCGTCCGGACCGGCGGTCGAGGCGCGGGCGGGCCGGCCGGGGATCGCGGTCCCGCCGGACGATCCGGCCTGGGACATGGTGGTCCATGCGCTGGCCGGGATGCTGCACAATCTGGTGCTGACGACCTGTCCGCAAAGGGTGCTGATCGGCGGCGGGGTGGCGGACGGCCAGCCCTGGCTGTTCGAACGGCTGCGCAAGGCGCTGGTCGAAAGCCTCGCAGGCTACGGGACGGCGGGCGCCGTCGCGGCGGATATCGAGGCCTTCATCCAGCCGCCGGGGCTGGGCTCGAAAGCCGGGCCGATGGGAGCGATCGCGGTGGGGCTGGAGGCGCTCTGAGCGGCGTTGTTTGCGATCATCGCCGCCGGTGCTCCGACGGCTGGATCCCGTGGCGAGCCATCTTGTCGTAGAGGGTCTTGCGCGGGATCTGCAGGGTCTCGGTGACCCGGCGGATATCGCCCCCGTGGGCGGTCAGGGCCTCGCGGATCAGTTCGGCCTCATAGTCCTGCACCTGTCGCGACAGGCTGCGGTCGGTCTGTGGCCGTTCGACGGGCGCGGCGATGCCCACGGCGACTTCGCTGGCGAAGTTCGACAGCTCGCGGAGATTGCCTGGCCAGTCGTGCTCCAGAAGACGTCGACGGATGGCGTGGTCGATGGCGGGAATCTCGCGGCCCAGCCGTCGCGCGGCCTGATCGAGGAAACGGGCGAACAGCACCGGCACGTCCTCGCGCCGCTCGCGCAGGGGCGGGATGCGCACGCGGACGACGTTCAGACGATAGAAAAGATCCTCGCGCAGGTCGCCGCGGGCGACGGCCTCGGCCGGATCGGACTTGGTGGCGGCGACGATGCGCAGGTCGAGGGCGTGAGCCTCGGCGGCGCCCAGGGGCATGACCTCGCGCTCCTCCAGCACCCGGAGCAGAAGCAACTGGGCGGCGCGGGGGGCGAGGTCGATCTCGTCGAGGAAGAGGCTGCCCTGATGGGACTGCTCGATCTGGCCCTCGCGGCGGCGCAGGGCGCCGGGGAAGGCGCCGGCGGCGTGTCCGACCAGCTGGCTCTCGAGCCCCTCGTCCCTGAGGGTGGCGCAGGACACGGGTACGAACGGCTTCAGCCGACGGCGGCCGGCGTTGTGGATGGCCCGGGCGACGGCCTCCTTGCCGGCCCCGGTCTCGCCCTCGATCAGTACATCGACCTCGGCGTCGGCAAGGCGCTGGATGGCGGCGCGCAGGGCGGTGACGGCCCGGCTTTCCCCGCTGAGCGGAATGGACCATTCGTCCTCGACGGCGAGGGCGGCGAGGCGACGGTTGTCCAGCACCAGCGCCCGCTTCTCCAGCGCCCGGCGCAGGGTCTCCAGCAGACGTTCCGGAGCGAAGGGCTTGGCCAGGAAGTCGTAGGCGCCACGCTTCATCACATCGACGGCCTCGGCGATGTCGCCATGGCCGGTCATGGCGACCACGGGCAGGTCGGGGTCGACGGCGGCGAGGCGGTCGATCAACTGGCGGCCGTCGAGGCCCGGCATGCGCAGGTCGGTGACGACGACGCCGTCGAACCGGGCGTCCAGCCCCTTGAGCGCCGCGTCGCCGGACGGGAACTCCGACACCGCCAGGCCGGCGAGGGACAGCCGCTCGGCAAGGGCGGCGCGAAAGGCGTCATCGTCCTCGACCAGGGCGATGCGGTTGCAGGGCTGGAAACTCATGCGGCTCTCGCCAGAACGATGCTGAAGACGGCGCCCTCGCCGGATCGCGGCGCGGCATGGAGCAGTTCGCCGCCGAAGCCGGCGACGATGTCCCGGCTGATCACCAGCCCCAGACCGAGGCCGTCGGGCTTGTCGGTGGTGAAGGGGGTGAACAGCCGGTCCCGAACCTCCGGCGCGACGCCCGGGCCATTGTCGGAGACGCGAAGGGTCACCTTGTCCCCCCGCACCGAGACGGCGATGGCGATGGCCGGATCGGAAACGCCGTCCAGCGCTTCGATGGCGTTCTGGAGCAGGTTGAGGACGACCTGCTCGAGGCGGTTCCGCTCCGCCAGCACCTCCAGGCCGTCGGGCGCGCGGCTGCGCTTCAGGGCGATGCCCTGTTCCCGGAGGCGGGGGTTGACCAGCAACAGGGCGCCGTCGATGGCCGCGTCCACGCCGACGGCGACGGCGCCGGACCGGGTCTTGCGCGAGAAGGCACGCAGTTCATCGGTGATGGTCCCGACGCGTTCGGTCAGCGCGTTGATGCGCTCGAGGGAGCGGCCCGCCGCCGCCGCGTCCTGGCGCTCCAGATAGACCGAGGCGGTGTCGGCGTGGGTGCGGATGGCGGCCAGGGGCTGGTTGATCTCGTGGGCGACCCCGGCGGCGATCTGGCCGAGCGTGGCCAGCTTGTTGGCCTGGATGAGCTCGTCCTGCAGGTCCTGCCGGCTCTTCTCCAGACGCCGGCGCTCGTCGATCTCGCGATTGAGCCGGCTGTTGGCGGCGCGAAGCTCGGCGGTGCGGGCGTCGACGGTCTGCTCAAGCACCAGACGGGCGGCCTCGGCCTCTGCGGCGCGGGCGCGGGCGCGTTGGCGGCGACGCAGGAGAATGCCCGTCAGACCGGCCAGAAGGGCGACGCTGAGCAGGGCCAGGACCCGGGCCGCCGCGACGGCGCGGGTGATGCCGGCGCCCGCCGGGGACAGCAGGTGCAGGCGCCAGCCGATGTCGGGCACGGGCGCGACCGTCCGTGCGTAGACATCCGCCGGGACGTGGCGCGACAGGCGGATAAGACCGGGCGAGAGGGCCTCGAAGGGGAGGGGCGACAGGTCGGCCCGGCGCGCGGTCTGATCGACCTCCAGCCGCCGCCGTCGATCCGCGGGCAGATCGCGCGTAGTGTGAAAGCGCCACTCGGGCACGGTGGTGATCAGCACCACGCCGTCGCTGTCGGTGACATAGGTGGGCTCGCCCGAGGCGCGCCATTCGGTTTCCAGGGCGTCGAACTCCAGCTTGGCGACCACGACGCCGAGCGGGCGACCGTCCGCCCCGTCGACCCGGCGGGCGAGGTAAAGGCCGGGGCGACCGCTGACGGTGCCCAGGGCGAAGAGGCTGGCCTGCCCGTCGCGCATGGCCTCGGAATAGTAGGGCCGGAAGCGGTAGTCGGAGCCGACGAAGCTGGCGGGCTGGTTCCAGTTGCTGGCGGTCAACGCCCGGCCGCGGACGTCCAGGGCGTAGATGACGGCGGCGCGGGTCTCGCGCGCCAGCCCCTCGAGCTTGCGGTTCAGACGATCAACGCCGGTCGGGGAGGGGGCGGCCAGCAGGGCCTGGAGGTCGGGGTCCTGCGCCAGCACGAGCGGCAGGGACCGATGCCGCTCCAGCTCGCTGCGCAGGACGGCGGCATGCAGGGCGGTGGCGGTGGCGGACTGGCCGAGGGCCTCGGCGCGGGCCTCGCGCCGGGCGAATTCACCGGCGAACAGGGTCACGACCCCCGCGACAAGACACCAGAACAGGGCGAAAACCCGCCACTGGCCCTTTGCGGAATCGAGGAAGCGAGGCATGGGGGCAATAATGCGGGATTTCGCACACAAGTCCAGAAAGGGTGTGCGGAAATCCGCTCAGTACGGCTTTTTTGCGACCGCGAAAGCGGATTTTAGTCAAACAATGTCAGCGCATTAGGCGATTTCGGTCTCACGCTTGCGAGGCCGGAGCGGGGCTTTCGATAATGGCTCCACGTCACCGCGCCAGACGGTGAACCAATCCGGGACCGGCAAGCGGTCTCACCTGGGAGGGTCTTTTGATCCAGATTGCATCCACGCCGGAGGCGGGCGCCGCTACGCGCAAGCCCTGGTACCGTAGCCTGTACGTGCTCGTCCTCGGCGCCATCATCGCCGGTGGACTGATCGGCCATTTCTGGCCGGAGCTGGGCAAGGACCTCAAGCCGCTGGGCGACGCCTTCATCAAGCTGGTGAAGATGATCATCGCCCCGGTGATTTTCCTGACCATTTCGACCGGCATCGCCGGCATGAGCGACCTGAAGCGGGTCGGCCGCGTGGCGGGCAAGGCCTTCGCCTACTTCCTGGTGTTTTCGACCCTGGCCCTGATCGTCGGTCTGGTCATCGCCAACGTCGTGCGTCCGGGCCACGGCCTGAACATTGATCCGGCCACGCTGGATGGCGGCGCGGTGGCGCAATACGCGCAGGCCGCCCATGAATCGACCATCGTCGGCTTCCTGACTGGCATCATCCCGACGACGCTGGTGAGCGCCTTCGTCGAGGGCAACATTCTCCAGACCCTGTTCGTGTCGATCCTGTTCGGCCTGTCGCTGGCCATCGTCGGCGCGCCGGCCCAGCCCGTGGTGCGGGCGCTCGAGTCGCTGAGCCAGGTGATCTTCCGCCTGGTGGCGATCCTGATGAAGGCCGCGCCGATCGGCGCCTTCGGGGCCTTCGCCTTCACCATCGGGGCCTATGGTCTGGCCTCGATCGCTAATCTGATCGCCCTGATCGCCACCTTCTACCTGACCGCGATCGTCTTCGTTCTGGGCATCCTGGGTCTGGTCGCGCGCGCCAACGGTTTCTCGATCTTCAAGCTGATCGCCTATCTGAAGGAAGAGCTGCTGCTGGTGCTGGGCACCTCGTCTTCCGAAGCCGCGCTGCCCAGCCTGATGCAGAAGATGGAACGGGCCGGGGCGCCGAAGTCGGTGGTCGGCCTGGTGGTGCCCACCGGTTATTCGTTCAATCTGGACGGCACCAATATCTACATGACGCTGGCCGCCCTGTTCATCGCCCAGGCCATGAACATCGAGCTGAGCCTGCAACAGCAGATCCTGCTGCTTCTGGTCGCCATGCTGAGCTCCAAGGGAGCGGCGGGCATCACGGGCGCGGGCTTCATCACCCTGGCGGCGACCCTGGCGGTCGTGCCGAGCGTGCCGGTGGCGGGCATGGCCCTGATCCTCGGCATCGACCGCTTCATGAGCGAGTGCCGGGCGCTGACCAATTTCGTGGGCAATGCGGTGGCGACCCTGGTCGTCGCCCGCTGGGAGGGCGAGCTGGATCGCGACGCCCTGCACGCGGCCCTGGGATCAACACCGAAGGCGCTCGCCGCGCCGCCGGATCCGGCCGCGGGGCCGGGAGACAAGGACGCCCTGACAGCCGACTGAGAAACGGCGGGGGTAAATGGGAGGAACGGATATGAAGTCGAAACACAGAAGCGCGCTGCTGGGCGGCGCGGCGGTCCTGGCCCTGCTGAGCGCCGGCGCCGCCGCCGCCCAGGAGGCTCCGGTCCAGACGGCGCCCGAGCAGGATGCGCCGTCGTCGGAGCTGAGCGAGGTGGTGGTCGTCGGGTCGCAGATCCGCGGCGCCTCCACCACCAACGCCCTGCCGGTGGTCGTGGTCGATCAGGAGCAGATCGACGCCGTCGGCGCCGTGTCCGGCGATGACCTCCTGCGTTCCATTCCGCAGATGGGGGACGTGCTCTTCGAGGCCGCGAACGGTCCGCAGACCTCCAACTCGGCCCGGGGCGACGTCAACTCCGTCAACCTGCGCTCGCTGGGCGTCGGCAACACCCTGGTTCTGGTGAACGGGCGCCGCATGGTCCAGCACCCGACCAGCCAGGGCACGTCGGACACCGGCACCGTGCCGGTGTTGAGCTACAACTCCAACGCCATCCCGGTCGCCGGTCTGGAGCGGGTCGAAGTCCTGCTGGACGGCGCCGCGGCCATCTACGGCGCAGACGCCGTGGCGGGCGTGGTCAACACGGTCCTGCAGGATGATTTCGAGGGCTTCACCTTCGAAACGCGATACGGCGGCGCCGAGGGCACCGGTCTGCGCGAGTTCGAGTTCAACCTGTTCACCGGCAAGAATTTCGAGCGGGGCAACCTGTCGCTGTTCGCCAACTACGCCGACCGCACCAAGCTGATGGCGGATGAGCAGGACTTCACGTCCAGCGACGACATGCGGCCCTTCTTCTCGAGCTTCGCCGGCTACGAGACCTCGACGGTGCCGGACGGCCGCTCGTCCCACTCGCCGTGGGGCCAGTTCAGCATTCCGGCGACGACGACCGCCCTGCGGCCGCGGTCGAACGGCGTGGTGGTAACCACCGCCGCGGGCGCCTTCCACTATCAGCCGGAAAGCTTCGGCTGCACCGGCGTCGATCTGGGCGACACCTGCCTGGTCAGCGGCACGACGGCCTATTCGGGCGTGAACCGGGAACAGCGTTTCGACACCCGCCCCGGGACGACGGTTCGCCCGTCGGTCGAGCGTGGAAACCTGTTCCTGACCGGCCACTACGACCTGACGGACAATCTGACCGTCTTCGGTGAAATCGGCTTCTACGGGGCCGAGAGCCGCGCGATCCAGCCGCCGGTGGTGAACCTGAACGGCCTGTGGATCCCGGCCAACAACTACTGGAACCCGTTCGGGCCGACGATGCTGAACGGCGCGCCGAACCCGAACCGGCTGCCCAACCTGACGAACGTTCCGGCGGAAGGCCTGCCGGTGCGACTGGGCAACTATCGCTTTGTCGACGCGGGCTACCAGACCGTCACCGTCAAGAACTACCAGTCCCGGTTCCTCGGCGGTCTGCGCGGCGAATGGCGCGGCTTCAACTGGGAGGGCGCGCTGCTCTACTCGGAAGCCGAGGCCGAGGACATCTCGCCGAACATCAACATGACGGCGCTGCAGCAGCAGCTCGCCCTGTCGACGCCTGACGCCTACAATCCCTTCAACGGCGGTTGCGTGACCAGCACCAGCGTCGGCGACTGCGTGCCGTCCTCGCAGGCGGCCATCGACGCCATCGTCTTCGACATGCGGCGCTTCTCGCGGACGACCCTGGCCCTGGCCGACTTCAAGATGTCGCGCCGTGATCTGTTCGATCTGCCGGCCGGGCCGGTCGGGATCGCCATGGGGGTCGAGTTCCGTCGCGAGACCCAGATGGATGATCGCGACGAGAACCTGGACGGCACCTTCACCTTCGTCGACATGGTGACGGGCGAGACCAATCTGTCCAACGTCTCGGCGGTCAGCCCGAACCCGGACACCAAGGGTGACCGCACGGTCGCCGGCGCCTTCGTCGAGTTCGCCATTCCGGTGGTCTCGCCGGAAATGAACATCCCGCTCGTCCAGGCGATCGACGTCCAGCTGGCCGGCCGGTTCGAGGACTATTCGGACTTCGGGTCGGTCGGTAAGCCGAAGATCGCCTTCGCCTGGGATGTGGTCGACGGCCTGCGTATCCGCGGCTCCTATTCGGAAGGCTTCCGGGCGCCGAACCTGGAACAGGTGAACGCGACCCAGTACGCCCGCCTGGCCAGCGCGCCGGACTTCATCCGCTGTGAGGCGGACATCCGCAACGGCACCATCGCCAACATGAGCCAGTGCAGCCGCACGGCCAGCGTCTCGCTGCTGATCTCGGGCAATCCGGACCTGCAGCCGGAGGAAAGCACCAACCAGTCCTACGGTCTGGTCTTCCGCCCGACCTTCCTGCCGGAAGCCCTCGGCGACTTCACCTTCACCGTCGATCGCTGGAAGATCGAGCAGGAACAGATCGTCGGCCTGCTGGGCGCCCAGACGGCCCTGGCGCTGGAGTACCTGAACCGGGTCCAGGGCGGGACCAATCCGAACGTGGTGCGGTCCGCGCCGACCTCGGACGACGTCGACCTGTTCGACGGCACGGGCCTGGCGCCGGTCGGCACGGCGCAGTCCATCAGCGACCAGTTCATCAACCTGCTGCCGCAGACTGTGGAAGGCCTCGACTTCGGCTTCACCTGGGCCAAGCGCCGGACGGAGTGGGGGACCTTCATCTTCCGCGCCAACGCCCAGCAGATGCTGACCTTCTCGCGTGATCCGGGTCCGATCGTGGACTCGCTGTATGCCGCCCGCGAGGCCGGGATCATCGATGCGCTGACGCCGCTGCCGGACTCCAGCCAGCTGATCGCCCAGAACGGCCGTCCGGAGTGGAAGATCAATGCGAGCTTCACCTGGCGGCACGGCCCCTGGCGGGTCGGGGCGTCCAGCCAGTACGTCAGCGAGGTGTTCCAGACGGGCCTGCTCAGCGCGACGGGTCAGCCGTGGAAGGTCACCGACCAGACCACGGTCAATCTGTACGGTCAGTACACCTTCGACGAACGCTTCGGCGCGGCGTCGGACACCGAACTGCGGATCGGCGTGCGCGATCTGACGGACGAGGGGCCCTCGCTGGCGGACAACGGCTATCTCGGTTCGGTCCAGCGGCCGTACGGTCGCTACTGGTACGTCGATATCTCCAAGACGTTCTGAGACTGAACCGGGTCGAACCGGCGCGGGTCGCTCCTCCCCCGACCCGCGCCGGACATTCCTCAAGAGGGTTTCGATGAAACGACTGGCCGCCCTGTTCGGGGCCCTGATGATGGCGTCGCCCGCAGCCGCGGCGGCGCAGGAGACGGCGGGGACCCCGTCGCCGCTGGAGGCCGCGGCGCCGACGCCGATCGGTTGTCCGGCGTCTGTCGGGCGTGACGTGCGATGCCTGTCGGGCCGCGACGTGAACGGGGCCTTCTACATCATCGCCCTGCCGGCGACCTGGAATCACAAGCTCATCGTCCATACCCACGGCGGGCCGCGGACCGGCGATCCGGAAGCGGGGGACTCGCTGGAGGATCTGGACCGCTTCTCGGTGATGGTGAAGCAGGGCTACGCTTGGATCGGCTCGACCTACCGTCGCGGCGGCTACGGCGTGCGGATGGCGGCCGAGGACGCCGACAACAGCCGCAAGATCTTCTGGGCCCGCTTCGGGCGACCCGAGCGGACCCTGCTGCACGGCCAGTCCTGGGGCGGGAATGTCGCGGCCAAGGCGGCCGAGCTGTACGCCCTCGATGTGGAGGGGCGGGCCAACTATGACGGCGTGCTCCTGACCAACGGCGTGCTGATGGGCGGCACCCGCGCCTACCAGTTCCGGGCCGATCTGCGCGCGGTCTACCAGTTCTACTGCGGGAACCACCCCTCCCGGCAGGACGGGGCCTATCCGGTGTGGCAGGGCCTGCCCGCCAACGCCTCGATGACGCGGGCCGAGCTGCGCCGGCGGGTCGAGGCGTGCACCGGCGCGGGCCTGTCGCAGCGGGACCGCCACGCCGACCAGACCCGCCGCCTGCGCAACATCCTGGCGGTCACCGGGGTCGAGGAGGACGAGCTGGTCGCCCACCTGAGCTGGGCCACCTTCCTGTTCCAGGATCTGGTGCAGAAGCGTCTGGGCGGACTGAACCCGTTCGACAACAGCGCGACGGTCTACAGCGGGTCGAGCGACGATGCGGCGCTGAATGCCGGGGTCGAGCGCTTCCGCGCCGATCCCCGGGCGGTGGCCCGGCTGGCGTATGACGCCGACCTGTCCGGCCTGATCGTGGCCCCGACGGTGACGATCCACGCCCGCCACGATCCGACCGTGACCTGGCAGGCGGATGCCCAATACGCGCAGACCGTGGCCGCCGCCGGTCGGTCCCACCTGCTGGCGCAGGCGCTGACGGACGAGGACCAGCACAGCAAGCTGCAGGACGGCGGCTATCTCACCGCTCTGGACGCGCTGGAGCGGTGGCTGGATACGGGCCAGCGTCCCGATCCCGCGACCTTCCAGCAACGGTGTCTGGCGCTCGCATCGGCATCGGCCTGTCGCTTCCTTCCGGCGGGCTGAGATGCATTGACGGCAGCGGTCCGGTCGCCGACGAAAGGGGATGACCTCCCCGTCCTATGTCAGCACCCGCGGCCGTTCCCCGCTCGTCGATTTCGCCGGGACCGTGATCAACGGCATCGCCCCGGACGGCGGCCTGTTCGCGCCGTCCGCCTGGCCGCGTCTGTCGCTGGAGGCGCTGACCGCCGGGGGGGCGGACTATGCGACCCTGGCCGAGCGGCTGCTGACGCCCTTCGTGGGCGAGGGACTGCCGGACGGCGCGCTGGCGACCGCGACGCGGCGGGTGCAGGACCGGTTCCTGCATCCGGACGTGGTTCCGCTGGTCGAGCTGGAGCCCGGCCTGCATGTGCTGGAGCTGTTCCACGGCCCGACGGCGGCCTTCAAGGATCTGGCCATGCAGCTCGTGGCCGGGATGGCCGAGAGCCTGCTGGCGAACACCGGCGAGCGGCTGCTGCTGCTGACGGCGACCAGCGGCGACACCGGCGCGGCGGCGGTCAAGGCGTTCGCAGACGCCGAGCGGATCGATCTGGTGGTGCTGCACCCGCTGGGCCGGGTGTCGCCGATGCAGCGGCTGCAGATGACCACGACCGGCGCGTCCAACGTGCTGAACCTAGCGGTGCGCGGCGATTTCGACGACTGCCAGCGGCTGGTGAAGGCCCTGCTGGGCGTGGAGGCGCTGAAGGCGAACCGGCGGGTCAGCTCGGTCAACTCGATCAACTGGGCGCGGCTGTCGGGGCAGGCGCCCTATTATGCGGCGACGGCGGCCAGGCTGGCCGAGCCGGCGACCTATGTGGCGCCGACGGGCAATTTCGGCGACGCCTTCGCGGGCTGGGTGGCGCGCCGGTGCGGCCTGCCGATCGGCGATCTGGTGGCAGCGACCAACCGCAACGACGCCCTGGTCCGGGCGCTGCACACCGGCGTCTATGAGCGGATGCAGGCCGAACCCACCGCCAGCGTGAGCATGGACGTTCAGGCCCCGTCCAATTTCGAACGGCTGATGTTCGAGGCCACGGGACGGGACGCCGACCTGACGCGCGGGCTGTTCGAGGACTTCAACAGGGCCGGGCGGGTGACCCTGCCCGACGACGTGCTGGCGGCCCTGCGGCGCGAGGTGGCGGCGGTGTCGGTCAGTGAGGCCGAGACGGCGGCGGAGATGCAGCGGACCTGGCGCGAGAACGGCCGGGTGATCTGTCCGCACACGGCGGTGGCCCTGCATGCGGCGCGGCGGGTGGATCGCGTCGGACCCGTGGTGGCCCTGTCCACCGCGCACCCGGCCAAATTCCCCGACAGCGTGGAAGCCGCCCTGGGCTTTGCGCCCGAACGTCCGCCACAGTTGCAGGGGCTGGAGGGGAAGACCGAGCGGTTCGAGACCGTGGACGCGACGCTGGAGGCCGTGCTGGCCGCGATCGGGTGATTTTCTGATCCGTTCATCCCGGCGAAGGCCGGGACCCAGTCCTGTCCAGCGTGACGCAGGCGTATCGGGGGTGGCGTTCGCTCTCCGCCGGAAGGCTCCCGTCATCCAAAGCACCGGGGCCCGGCTTTCGCCGGGATGAGCGGGCTTTTGTATTCAGGCCGCCAGGGCCTGCTCCGTCCACCAGTCGAGCCGACGCAGGAAGGGCGCGGGATCCTTGGGCGTGACCAGACGCGTCGGGTCGTGGAACAGCCGGTCATGCAGGCGGGTCAGGGTGAAGCGCACCGCCGCGATCGCGCCGAGCGCCGGCAGGGCGGCGGCTTCGGCGGGCGCCAGCGGCCGCATGCTCTCATAGCCGGAGCGGAACGCGGCCAGGGCGCCCGGCAGGGGCAGGCCGTCGGCGTCGAACCCCCAGGCCGACAGGGCGATGGCCAGGTCGTAGGCGAAGGCGTCGGTGCAGCCGAAATAGAAGTCGATCAGCCCGCTGGGCGCGTCGCCGTCGAACAGCAGGTTGTCGGGGAAGTAGTCTGCGTGGATCGGCCCGCGCGGCAGGGCGGCGCCCGGATCGGCGCAGGGTCCGGTCACCCACGGAGCCATGCGATCCAGCAGGGCGTTGTCGGCGGCCTCCGCCCGGGTCAGGCAGCGGTCGAACAGGGCGCGACGGGCGGCGGGGCCGACCGGGTTGTCCCGTGTCAGCGGGAAGTCGACGGCGGCGAGGTGCAGCCGGGCCAGAAGGGCGCCGGCGGCATGCTGATGCGCCGGCGTCGGTCCCCGCTTCCAGGCGCCGGGCAGCCATTCGAGGACGGCGGCGGGGCGTCCGTTCAGGGCGCCGACCGCCTCGCCGTCGGCGGCGACGAGGGCGCGGGCGCAGGGCAGGCCCCGGTCGGCGGCGTGGGCGGTCAGGCCGAGACAGAAGGGCAGGGCGGCGGCGTCGGTGCGGCCCTCGAACAGGGTCAGGACGAAACGGCCCCGGTCCGTGTCGAGCCGGTAGTTGGTGTTTTCCACCCCCTCCGCAATGGGCGTGAGCGCGACAAGGCCCAGCCCGTAGCGACGAATGAAGGGCTCGGCGTCGGCCTCCTCGACAGGGGTGAAGACCGCCATCGTCAGGCGACTTTCGACAGGCGGGCGGCGGCCAGATCGGACAGGTCGGCCAGCAGGCTTTCGGCCGTGGCCCAGCGTCCCGCGCCGCGGCCGCGGCGGCGTACGGCCGATCCGTCAGACGAAACCACCTTCAAGGCGTTGCCCTCTCCCTTCAGCTCCGCGAACAGCGGATCGAGCTGGCCCGACACCAGCCGCACGGCGGCGACCAGCTTGCCGTCTTTCAGCTCGCAGCGACAGAGCTGCCGTGATCCGGCAGGCGGCAGGGCGGCCGGGTCCAGGACGTCACGGGGGATGTCGACCTCGTCCGGCATGACGCCGAAGGCTTCGAACGACAGGAGCCGGACCTTGGCCAGGGCGTCCAGGCCTTCCAGATCGGAGGAGGGATCCTCCTCGGCGAAGCCGGCGGCGCGGGATTCCGCCAGGGCCTGATCGAAGGAGGCGCCCTCACCGAGACGGGCCAGCATGAAGTTGACCGTGCCGTTGAGCACGGCCTCGAAGGCGGCGATGCAGCCCTCGTCGCGGGCCGCCCGGACGGCTTCGACCATGGGAACGCCGCCGCCGACCGAGGCGGACCACAACAGGCGCGCGCCGTTGCGGTCGGCCAGCTCCAGCAGGGCGTCGGGATCGGCGCTGACCGCCTGTTTGTTGGCCGTCGCCACGTCGACGCCGCGGGACAGCGCCGCCACGATCACGTCGTAGCCGGCCTTCGCTTCCGACAAGGCCTCCAGGACAATGTCGGGGCGGCGGTCCAGCAGGGCCTCGGCGTCGCTGACCAGCAGGGGAGCGAGCCGCGCGTCGGCGGCGCCGGGCACGTCGCGGGGCTTGGACGGATCGCGGACAAGGACGCCGACGACGTCGAGGCGGGGGTCGACCAGCAGCCGCGCCAGGGCCCCGCCGCCGACCACGCCGCAGCCGGCCACGGCGATGCGCAGGCGGCGAGGGGCGGGCGCGGGTTTCGGTGGTGCGCCGACCGGGCCGACGACCGTGCGATGGCCGTCGAGGTAGTTGCGGACCTCGACCTTCAGCTTGCGCGCTTCGGCGAGATCGAGCGCGTCCGGCTGGACCAGACCGCCGCCCAGGGCCTTGGCCTCGGCCCAGCTGGCTTGGTCGTAGCGACGGGCGTCGGGGTGGAGGTTCGGATCACGGTCGTAGAGGCCGTCGACATCCTTCACCAGCTGAACGCTGTCCAGCTCGAGCTCGGCGGCGAGGAACAGGGCCGTCAGGTCCGACCCGCCGCGGCCCAGCAGGACCACCTGTCCTTCAGGCGAAACGGCGCCGAAGCCGGGGACGACCACCACCTCATGCTTCAGCAGGGCGCGGTCGAGGGCGGCGCGATCAAGGGAGACGGGGCGGGCGTGCTCGCACGGCCCTTCGGCGACGAGCCCGAGTTCGCGGACGGTCAGCGTCGCGGCGCTGAGGCCGACCCGGTCGCAGGCCAGGGCGACGAGGGCTGCGGACCGTTCCTCGCCCTGCACGACGTAGGCGGGGAGGAGGCTGTTGTCGTGCGCCAGGCCCAGGGCGCGCGCCTCGCCCAGAAGACGATCCGTCTCGCCGGCGAGGGCCGACACGACGGCGACCACCCGGCGCCCCCTGCGGACCTCGGCATAGATGTCAGACGCCACCTTGGGGGCGTCGGCGGGATCGACGAGCACGGAGCTGCCGAACTTCATCACCACGACCTCGGGGGCGGCGGCGGGCAGGGGGGCGGAAGCGGGGCGTTCCAGGACGGCGAGACTGGCGGACATGAGGGGGTCTTTCGGAGAGATCTGGAAAAGAAAAACCCCGCCCGGGGCGATCCGGGCGGGGCTGGGTTTTTGCGTTCCTGAGCTTCGGTGCGCGCTAACCTGTCCCCGCCGGAGCGGTGATGGTGGTGGTGCCGGTGGTCATGCCGATGACGCGCGCGGTCGCGCCGCCGCACGAGGCGGTCGAGGCGATGGCGATACGGGCGTCGAGGCGGCTCACGGCGGACCTGCTCGGTTGAAGTTCGGAAGGGAGGCTGACCGACAAGACGGGGGTCCGTCAACCCGAAAGGTGGAAAATTGCGCCCCGACCGCCACTTCCGGGCGGGCGGAGCACGGTTCTTTCGTCAGGCCCAGTGCATCTGGACCCGATGGGCGGCGGCCCAGTGGATGGCGCGGATGCCGTCGATGACCGCGTTGGCCGCGGCCCGGGTGCCCAGCTCTCCGCCCAGATCGGCGGTGACGGCCCCGGCGGACAGGACGGCGGCGCAGGCGGCCTCGATGGAGGCGGCCTCGTCCTCCAGCCCCAGGCTGTGGCGCAGCAACAGGGCGGCGGACAGGATGGTGCCGACCGGATTGGCCTTGTCCTGGCCGGCGATGTCGGGGGCCGAGCCGTGGATCGGTTCGAACAGGCCCGGGCCGCCGGAGCCCAGCGACGCCGACGGCAGCAGGCCGATGGAGCCGCCCAGCACCGAGATCTCGTCGGACAGGATGTCGCCGAACATGTTCTCGGTCAGGATGACGTCGTAGTCGCGCGGCTTGCGGATCAGGTGCATGGCCATGGAGTCGACCAGGGCGTGCTCCAGCTCGCTGCGCGGGAACTCCTCGGCGTGGACGCGGCTGACGACCTCGCGCCACAGGCGGCTGGTCTCCATGACGTTGGCCTTGTCGACCGAGGTGACCTTGCCGCGCCGCTGCTGTGCGGTCTGGAAGGCGGCGCGGGCCACGCGCTCGATCTCCGGCACGGTGTATTCGCACAGGTCGGTGGCGCGGTCGGCGGTGCGGGTCTTTTCGCCGAAATAGATGCCGCCCGTCAGTTCACGGAAGACGATCAGATCGACGCCCTCGACGATCTCCTTCTTGAGCGGCGAACGGTGGGCCAGAACCGGCGAGACCTGCAGCGGACGCAGGTTGGCGTACAGGCCCATAACCTTGCGCAGGCCCAGCAGGCCTTCCTCCGGACGGCGCTTGCCGCCATCCCACTTGGGTCCGCCCACGGCGCCCAGCAGGACCGCGTCGGCGGCCAGACAGGCGTCGGCGGTTTCGGGCGGCAGGGGGTCGCCGGTGGCGTCGATGGCCGCGCCGCCGATCAGGTGTTCGCTGAAGTTGAAGGTGTGGCCGTAGAAATCGCCGATCACCGTCAGAACAGCGCGGGCCGCATGGGCCACTTCGGGGCCGACGCCGTCACCGGGCAGGACGACGATGTTGTAGGTCTTGGGGGCGGACATCAGGCGGTTTCCGTTTGGCGTTCAAAGGCTTCAATGGCGGGCAGGCGGGCTTGCAGCCAGCCGAGGGTGTCGACCCCGTCCAGCAGACACTGGCGGGCGAAACTCTCCACCGTGAATGCGACAGGCGCTGCATTGCCGCGCTGGATGGTGGAGGTTTCCAGATCGATGGTGATCGGCTGGTCGGCGTGGGCGGCGAGGTCATCCCAGGTCGCCTGATCGACGACGATGGGCAGGAAGCCGTTCTTCAGGGCGTTGGAGGTGAAGATGTCGGCGATCCCGGTCGAGACCACGGCCCGGAAGCCGTAGTCCATCAGCGCCCAGGGGGCGTGCTCGCGCGAGGAGCCGCAGGCGAAATTCTTCCCGGCCAGCAGGATGCGGCGCTCGCTCGGATCGATGCGGTTCAGGACCGCTTCCGGCTTCGGCGAGCCATCGGACTCATAGCGCCAGTCATAGAAGGCCCAGGCGCCCAGCCCTTCACGGCTGGTGGTGCTCAGGAAGCGACCCGGGATGATCTGGTCTGTGTCGATGTTCGACTGCGACAGGACCACGGCTTTTGAGGTCAGGGATTTGAAGGGATCAGGCATCGACCTTCTCCTGCAGGAAGACGCGGGGGTCGGTCAGGACGCCGGTGACGGCGGTCGCCGCCGCGGTGGCGGGGCTGGCCAGGATGGTGCGCGAGCCGGGGCCCTGGCGGCCTTCGAAATTGCGGTTGGAGGTCGAGACGGCCAGCTGGCCGGGCGCGACCATGTCGCCGTTCATGGCCAGACACATGGAGCAGCCCGGGATGCGCCATTCGGCCCCGGCCTCGATGAAGACCTGGTCCAGGCCTTCGGCCTCGGCGTCGCGGCGGACAGCCTCCGAGCCGGGAACGACCAGCATGCGCAGGCCCGGCTTGACCTTGCGGCCGCGCAGGACCTCGGCGGCGGCGCGCAGGTCCGGCAGGCGGCCGTTGGTGCAACTGCCGATGAAGACGACATCGACCGCATGGCCGGTGGTCGCCTCGCCGGGCGTGAAGCCCATATAGGCCAGGGCCTTTTCACCCGAGGCGTCGCGCGGGGCGGGGACGGGCTCGCCGATGGCCGAGCCTGCGTCCGGGGTGGTGCCCCAGGTGGCCATGGGCCGGATGGCGGCGCCGTCGATGTGGACTTCGGCGTCGTAGGTCGCGCCGGGGTCGGAGGCCAGCGACAGCCAGTCCGCGACGGTCTGGTCCCAGACGGCGGCGTCGGGGGCGTGCTTGCGGCCCTTCAGCCAGTCCACCGTGGTCTGGTCGGGGGCGATCATGCCCGCGCGGGCGCCCGCCTCGATCGACATGTTGCAGACGGTCATCCGCCCTTCCATGTCCAGCGAACGGATCGCCTCGCCGGCGTATTCAACGACGAAGCCGGTGCCGCCGCCGAAGCCCAGGCGGGCGATGACGGCCAAGGCGACGTCCTTGCCCGAGACGCCCGGCTGCAACTGCCCGTCGACGGTGACGCGCATGGTCTTCGGTTTGCGCTGCAGCAGGCACTGGGTGGCCAGGACGTGGCCGACCTCGGAGGTGCCGATGCCGAAAGCCAGGGCGCCGAAGGCGCCGTGAGTGGCGGTGTGGCTGTCGCCGCAGACGACAGTCATGCCGGGCTGGGTCAGGCCCAGCTCCGGTCCCATGACGTGCACGACGCCCCGGTCCGCCGAGTCCCAGCCCGCCAGCGACACGCCGTGGCGGGCGCAGTTGGCCTCCAGCGTCTCGACCTGCGCCTTCGACGCCGCCGTGTAGTAGGGCCGCTCGCCGTTGGCGTCGGCGGGCAGGGTGGGGGTCGAGTGGTCCAGGGTCGCGAACGTGCGGTCGGGGCGACGCACCTTCAGGCCGCGGCTCTCGATCTCGGAAAAGGCCTGCGGGCTGGTGACCTCATGAACCAGATGCAGGTCGATGTAGAGCACCGCCGGGGCGTCCGGCGTTTCCGCCTGCACCACGTGCCGGTTCCATACCTTTTCGAACAGGGTCTCAGGCATATTCGGCCTCACGCTGCGGAGCCGGGGCAGGGGCGCCGATCGGCTCCAGCCAGTTGTGGCGGTCGGGCGTGGCGCCGGTGAACAGGCCGCGGAAGGCGGCGTTGACGGCCCTGGTCACCGGGCCCGGGCCGGCGGCGCGGGTGGTGATGCCGTCGACCGAGCGCACCGGGGTGATCTCGGCGGCGGTGCCGGTCATGAAGATCTCGTCGGCGACGTACAGGGCCTCGCGCGGCAGGATCTGTTCGCGGGTCTCGTAACCCAGGCCACGGGCCAGCTTCAGCACGCTGTCGCGGGTGATGCCCATCAGGATGGAGGCGGCGGCGGGCGGGGTGACGATCTCGCCGTCCTTGACGATGAACAGGTTCTCTCCGGCGCCCTCGGACAGGCGACCGTCGACGCCCAGGGCGATGCCCTCGCCGAAGCCGCCGACGCGGGCCTCGCGCCCGATCAGATAGGAGGACAGGTAGTTGCCGCCCGCCTTGGCGCCCGAGGGCACGGTGTTAGGGGCGATGCGCGACCAGCTGGCGACGCAGGCGTCGACGCCCTTCTCCAGCGCCTCCTCGCCCAGATAGGCACCCCACGGGAAGGCGGCGATGGCGACGTCGACGTTCATGTTGTCGGGCGACGGGGTGACGCCCATGCCGCAGGCGCCCAGGAAGGCGATGGGACGGATGTAGGCCGACTTCAGTCCGGTCGAGCGCACGGTGGCGCGACAGGCCTCGACCAGTTCGTCCACCGTATACGGCAGCTCGAAATGATACATGCGGGCGCTGTCGAACAGGCGGCGGACGTGGTCGGTCAGGCGGAAGCCGCAGGGGCCGTCGGGGGTGTCATAGACGCGGATGCCCTCGAACACCGAGGTGCCGTAGTGCAGGGCATGGCTCATCACGTGAACCTTGGCGTCGGCCCACGGCGTCAGTTCGCCGTTGACCCAGATGTGCTCAGCCAGCGGCTGCATAGGCGTACTCCTGTGGGCGGGTGGCGTCCGGGCGCGAGGCCTCGATGATCGCCAGCAGTTCCTTGTCATTGATCTCGCCGATCTCGTCGGCGCGGCGTTTGAAGCCGGCGAAGGCGGCGGCCAGATGGGCGCCGGATACGGGCTGGCCCAGGGCCTCGGCCCGCTTGGCCACGGCGTGGCGACCCGAGTGCTTGCCCAGCACGAACCAGGTGCCTTCGAAGCCGACGTCCTGGGGACGCATGATTTCGTAGGTCGACGGATCGGCCATCATGCCGTGCTGGTGGATGCCCGCCTCGTGGGCGAAGGCGTTCAGGCCGACGATGGCCTTGTTGCGCACGACCGGGGTGTGGGTGATCTCGCTCAGCAGGCGGCTGGCGCGAACCAGGTGGGTGCAGTCCACGCCGGTGTGCAGGCCGTAGCGGTCCGAGCGCGTGCGGATGGCCATGACCATCTCCTCGATCGAGGCGTTGCCGGCCCGCTCACCGATGCCGTTGATGGCGCCTTCGACCTGACGGGCGCCGGCCTCGACGGCCGCCAGTGAATTGGCGACAGCCATGCCCAGATCGTCGTGACAGTGGGCCGAGAAGACCACGTGCGGATGGCGCACGCGAACGGCGGCCATCAGGTTGCGGTAGATCTCGGCGATCTCGCCCGGGGTCGAATAACCGACGGTGTCGGGGATGTTCAGGGTCGTGGCGCCCGCCGCCGCAGCGACCTCGCACACCTCGGCCAGGAACTCCGGCTCGGTGCGGATGGCGTCTTCGGGGCTGAACTCCACATCCTCGAACCGGGTGCGGGCATAGGCGACCGAGCGCTCGGCGGCGGCCAGCACCTCGGCCCTGGACATTTTCAGCTTGGCCGACCGGTGGATCGGGCTGGTGCCCAGGAAGATGTGGATGCGGCGTTCCTCCGTTCCCGACAGGGCGCGCCAGGCGGCGTCGATGTCCGCCTCGTTCGAACGGGCCAGCGAGCAGAAGACCGGGCCCTCGACCTCGCCGACGACGCGACGGATGCCTTCCTCGTCGCCGGGGGAGGCGGCGGCGAAGCCGGCCTCGACCACATCGACCTTCAGGTCAGCCAGAACGTGGGCCATGCGGACCTTGTCGTCCGGGCCCATGGAGAAGCCGGGCGCCTGTTCCCCGTCGCGCAGGGTGGTGTCGAAGACGACGACCTTGTCCGGATCGGCGGCGACGGCCTGTTGGACCCGGGTCATGCCGCTACCTCGGGATGGAAGGTCGAGGTGGGAGCGCTGACGCGGGTGACGCCGAACAGCTTGTCGATCTGGCGGCCCAGGGTTCGGGTGCAGCGCGCCTCATCGCGGCCGCGCACGGCCATTTCGATCCGGCGGGCGGGGCCCTCATCACGCATGGTGATGCCGTCGATGTGGAAGCCGCGGCGCTCCACCAGACCGATCAGGCGCTGGAGCGAGCCGTCGGCGCGGTCAATGTGCAGGTGCAGGGTGTCGGAGCTCATGGTCAGGCGCCTTCCATCATTTCGGCGTTGTTCTTTCCGGGCGGGACCAGCGGCCACACGTTTTCCCGGGGATCGATGATCACGTGCGCGAGGCAGGGGCCGTCGGCGGCCAGCAGGCGGGCGATCCCGGCCTCCACCTCCTCGCGCCGGCTAATTCGGAAGGCCTCGATCCCGAAGGCCTCGGCGACCTTCACGAAGTCCGGATTGTCGGACAGGTCGATCTCCGAGTAGTTGCCGTCGAAGAACAGCTCCTGCCACTGGCGGACCAGGCCCAGCGAGCTGTTGTCCAGCAGCAGGACCTTCACCGCGACGCCGTAGCGACGCAGGGTGGCCAGTTCCTGCACGTTCATCATGAAGCCGCCGTCGCCGGCGATGACGACGACCGTGGCGTCCGGGTCGGACAGCTTGGCGCCGATACCGGCGGGCAGGCCGAAGCCCATGGCGCCCAGACCGCCCGAGGTGATGTGGGATTCCGGCCGGGCGAAGCGACAGTGCTGCGCGGCCCACATCTGGTGCTGACCGACGTCGCAGGCGGCGACGAAGTCGTCACCGGCGGCCTCCGAGATCGCCTTCAGCAGGGCCGGGGCGTAGACGCCCTCGCCCGGGGCGTCATAGCGGAAGGCGGTGTTGCGGGCCCGGCTGGCGCAGTGGATCATCCACGGATCGATGGCCGGGCCGCGACCGGCCAGACGGGCGGTCAGGGCCTCGATCCCCGGCGCCAGTTCGCCCTGGACCGGGATCCAGGTCTCCCGCAGCTTGCCGATCTCCGAGGCGTCGATGTCGAAATGGATGACCCGGGCATGGGGCGCGAACTCGGCCAGCTTGCCGGTGGCGCGGTCGTCGAAGCGGGCGCCGAAGACGATCAGCAGGTCGGCGTCCTGCACCGCCTCATTGGCCGCGCGCGTGCCGTGCATGCCCAGCATGCCCAGCATGCCGGGGGCGTCCGTCGGGATGGTTCCCAGCGCGTTCAGGGTGGCGACCGACGGGATGCCGGTGGCGTCGGCGAAGGCGCGGACCTGTTCGACGGCGCCGCCGATCTTCACGCCGCCGCCGATATAGATCAGCGGGCGTTGGGCGCCGCGGATCGCCTCGGCCGCGGCGGCGATGGCGTCATGGTCGGTCGGGATGGTCTCGTTGGGATAGCTGAAGCCGAAATCCTCGGTGGTCTGGCCGACCTGGACGTCCTTGGGCAGATCGACCAGCACGGGACCCGGACGTCCCGAGGCGGCGATGTGGAAGGCTTCCTCGATGGCGGCCGGAACGTCGGCCGGATCGCGGACCAGGATGGAGTGCTTCACGATCGGCAGGGTGACCCCCAGGATGTCGATCTCCTGGAAGGCGTCGGTGCCCATGACGCCCTGGGCGACATTGCCGGTGATGCAGACGACCGGGATGGAATCCATCATCGCATTGGCGATGCCGGTGATCAGATTGGTGGCGCCGGGGCCCGAGGTGGCCATGCAGACCCCGACCTTGCCGCTTCGGCGCGCATAGGCGTCGGCGGCAAAGGCGGCGGCCTGTTCGTGCCGGACCAGGATGTGGCGCAGCTTCGACCCGGCCAGGGCGTCATAGACGGGCATGATCGCGCCGCCCGGATAGCCGAACACGACCTCCACCCCCAGTCGCTCCAGGGTGGAGACGAGCAGGCGGGCGCCGCTCCGGGGAGCGGTTTCGGGCGCGGTCATGCGGGCGGCGGAGGCGGTCATGGTTCAGGCGGCTTCCGATTTGGGGGCGTGCAGCCAGGCCATGCGTTCACGCAGCCTGGCGCCGGTCTGCTCGATGGCCTGCTCGCCGTCGGCCTTGACCCAGGCGTCGTAGCGGGGCTTGCCCGCCTCGTTCTCGGCGATCCATTCGCTGGCGAACTGACCCGACTGGATCTCGTCCAGAATGGTCTTCATGCGGGCGCGGGTTTCGTCGGTGATGACGCGCGGGCCGGACTTGACCGAGCCCCACTTGGCCGTCTCCGAGATGAACTCGTTCATCTTGGTGATGCCGCCCTCGTAGAACAGGTCCACGATCAGCTTCAGCTCGTGCATACACTCGAAATAGGCGATCTCGGGCTGGTAGCCGGCCTCGACCAGGGTGTTGAACCCGGACATGACCAGCTCCTTGGCGCCGCCGCACAGGACGGCCTGTTCGCCGAACAGATCGGTCTCGGTTTCCTCGCGGAAGGTGGTCTCCAGCAGGCCGCCGGTCGCGCCGCCGTTGCCCTTGGCGTAGCCCATGGCGCGGTCGCGGGCCTTGCCGGTCGCGTCCTTCTCGATGGCGAACAGGGAGGGGACGCCCCGGCCGCGCTGGTATTCGCGACGAACCAGATCGCCCGGACCCTTGGGGGCGACCAGGATGACGTCCATGTCCTCGCGCGGCGTGATGCGGCCGTAGATGATCGAGAAGCCGTGGGCGAACAGGATGGCCGAGCCGGGCTTGGCGTTCGGCTCGATGATGTCGCGATAGACCTCGGCCTGGATCATGTCCGGGGTCAGGATGGCGATGATGTCCGCGCCCTTGACCGCCTCGGCGGGCTCGGCGGTCGGGACGCCGTCGGCGGTGGCGTTCTTCCAGCCCTTGCCGCCGTGGCGGACGCCGGCGACGACGTCGTGGCCGGAGTCCTTCAGGTTCTGGGCGTGGGCCCGGCCCTGCGAGCCGTAGCCGATGATGGCGATGCGCTGGCCGGCGATGGCGCCGGGGCGAATGTCGTCGTTGGTGTAGATGGTGATGGCCATGGGTCAGGCGTCCTCTCGGGCGGATCGGGTTTCGGTCTCGGCGGGACGCTGGACCGGAGGCGGGTTGGGGATGGTCACGGCGCCCTGGGCGGCCGAGGCCACCGCGGCGCGGTATTTGGCGAAGACCCCGTGCGCCGGACGGATCGATCGGGGGGCGAAGTCCGCCCGGCGCGTCGCCAGATCGACGCCGATGACGTCGATGCGGCGGTGGGTGACGTCGATGGCGATGCGATCGCCATCGCGGATCAGGGCGATGGGGCCGCCGACGGCGGCTTCCGGCGAGACGTGGCCGGCGACGAAGCCGTAGCTGGCGCCCGAGAACCGGCCGTCGGTGATCAGGGCGACGTTGTGCACGCCACGGCCCTTCAGGGCGGCGGTGACCTGCAGCATCTCGCGCATGCCCGGACCGCCCTTGGGGCCTTCGTAGCGGATGACGATGACGTCGCCCTCGCCGACCGAACCGTCCTGGACGGCGTGGAAGGCGTCTTCCTCGCTGTCGAAGACGCAGGCCGGGCCTTCGAACCGGTCGACCTTGTGGCCGGTCAGCTTGATGACCGCGCCGTCGGGAGCGACGTCGCCGTAGATGACGGCGAAGCTGCCGCGATCCATGACCGGGGCCTCGAAGGTGGTGACGACCTGCTGGCCGGGGGTCTCCTCGGCGTCGGCGGCTTCGGCGAACAGGCTGCGGCCCGAGACGGTGGGGGCGTTCACGATCTTGCCCGCCTCGGCCATCCGTTGGGTGACCAGACGGGTGCCGCCGGCCGCGAACAGGTGCGATGCCAGGAAGCGGCCGCCCGGCTTCAGGTCACAGATGACCGGGGCGTCGACGCAGGCCTGATGGCAGTCCTCGACGCCGAACTCGACCCCCGCTTCAGCGGCGATGGCGGTCAGGTGCATGACGGCGTTGGTCGAGCCGCCCGAGGCCGAGACGGCGACGGCGGCGTTCCGCAGCGAGGCGCGGGTGATGTATTTGCGGGCGCTGTCGCCGGCGAAGACGCGCTCGACGATCAGGCGGCCGCAACGCTCGCCCTCGGCCGCTTTGGCGGGATCGACGGCGGGGACGTCGTTGGCGCCCATCGGCGACAGGCCCATGACCGACAGGGCCATGGCCATGGTGTTGGCGGTGAACTGGCCGCCGCAGGCGCCGGCGCCGGGGCAGACCGCCGTCTCGACCGCCTTCAGGCCGGCGTCGTCCAGGGCTCCGGCGGCATGGGCGCCGATGGCCTCGAAGATCTCCTGAACCGAGACCTCCTTCTGGCCGATGGTCCCCGGCATGATGGTGCCGCCGTAGTAGACCAGACCCGGGATATCCATGCGGGCCAGGGCCATGGCGGCGGCCGGAATGGTCTTGTCGCAACCGACGATGCAGATCACGCCGTCCAGCTGGTGGCCCTCGACGGCCAGCTCGATGCTGTCGGCGACGACCTCGCGGCTGATCAGCGAGGCCTTCATGCCCGGGGTGCCCATCGAGATGCCGTCGGTGACGACGATGGTGTTGAAGTCGACCGGATAGCCGCCCGCGGCGATGATCCCGGCGCGCACATCGGCGGCCAGGCGGTCCAGGTGCATGTTGCACGGGGTGACCGAGGACCAGGTGTTGACCACCGCGATCATCGGCTTGTCGAAGTCGGCGTCCTGCATGCCGGCCGCGCGCAGATAGCTGCGGGCCGCCGCGCGGTTCGGACCGGCGGTGACGGCGCGGCTTCTGGCGTTGGGAGGCCGATCGTTCGAGGTGAAATCTTGCGTCATTGCGAAGGGTCGTTCCGGGGGTGTCCGGACCGCGCGCAACAAAAAACCCGCTTCCTGGGTGGAAGCGGGTGGCTGCGGGCGATCCTGAGGCTGGGTTAGGTCAGGTCGCGTGCGTCCACGCCGCTCCGGTAAGGAGGACGAGAATTACCGAGAGAATAAGGGTGTTCAGGGCCAGTTCAATCGACGGCGCGCGCACGGCCGCGATCGCCTTGGCGGCGCTCTTGCGGTCAGCGATGTGGACGCGATTGGCCACGGGGGCTCCTGTTCAACGCCGTTAAGAAACCACGCCTCGCTGCGTCGCACAAGACTGTTAAGCAAAATTCTTGCGCGGCAGGTCCCGAGGGGGCGTGATCCGGCAGTAAATCACCGCCCGGCCCGTGTCAGGAAAATCCTGGATGTGGGTAGATATTGAGAGTCATTCTCGCTAACGAGGTGTATGGTTTTCACCCCCGCCGACCCGTTCTTCCTGTCGCGTCCGACAACCTGAACGCATGGCGTCGATCCCGCTTGAACCCCGTCCGTTCGGCAAGGGCCGACAGTCGCGAGCCCCGGCGGGTCGTCGGACCGGGGCGGCGATTCTGGCGGCGGCCGCCCATGCCGGACTGCTGGTTCTGGTCGGTCTCCAGGTTGCGCCGGTCCAGGACGGCGGCGCGGCGCCGGTCATCAATCTCACCCTGGAACCGTCGCCCCGGTTTGAGTCCCGGACGCCGCCCGCCGCGGAGGCCGTCGCGGATCGGTCGGCGGCTCCGGCCGCGACTGCTCCCCCGGTCCCGGCCTCGCCGCCCGCCCGGGAGGTCGCCGCGCGCCCGCCGGTCGATCCGGTCATCCCGGCTGCGCTACGTCCGGCAGCGACGGCCCCGGGGTTTGAGGACGTCCGGCGAACCGGCGAGGCGCGCGACCCCCGGCAGGACGGCGATGACGCCGGTCAGGGGCGGTCATCCGTCGAGGCCTCGGTCGCGGGAGCGACGCAGGGCGGCGGCGGGCGGGTCCAGGGCGCCGCGGCGGCCGCCCAGGCCGATCCCTATTTCGCCCGCGTCGTCTCTTGGATCGAGCAGCACAAGCGCCATCCCGGGGACGTCGCAGGGAGTGTGACGGTCCGGTTCCGGCTGGATCGCGGCGGACGGGTCGCGGGCCTGCGCCTTTTACGCTCCAGTGGCGTGCGGGCGCTGGACCGGGCGGCGCTGGAGCAGATCCGCTCGACCCAGCCTTTTCCGCGCCCCGACCCCGGCGTCCGATGGGCGACGCGGGAGTTCACGGTGAACATCGAGTACCGCAGCCGGCCGGACTCCTAGAGGGTCTCCAGGAAGGCGACGAGGTCGTCGATCTCCTCGCGGGTCAGGTCGAGCGGCTCAAGCATGGGGTCCGTCATCGGAAACAGCGGATCGTCTTCCTGTCCGGGGGAGGGGCGCGGACGGGCCCCGCCGGCGTCGTAAAACCGGACGATGCCTTCCATCGTCGGGAACAGTCCGTTGTGCATCCATGGCCCGGTCCGCGAGGCGCCGAGCAGACTGGGCGTGCGGAAGGCGCCGACGTCGGCCGCCTGCCCCGTCACCTCATACCGGCCGAGGTCCTCGCGTTCGCGGCCGTAGAAGGTCAGGCCCAGATTGTGGAACCGCCCGTCGCTGAACACCGGGCCGCTGTGGCAACTGGCGCAGGCGGCCTTGGTCCGGAACAGATGCAGGCCGCGCAGTTGCTGGTCATTCAGGGCGCTGCGCCGGCCTTCGATGAACCGCCGCCAGCGCGCCTGACCCGGGCGCAGATCGCGCTGGAAGGCGGCGAGGGCCATGGCGATCCGCTCGACGGTCACCCCATCGTCCCCGAAGGCCTTGCGGAAGTCCTCCGCGTAGGTCGTGTCGGCGGCGATGCGGGCCTCGATCACCGGCAGGGTCCCGGCCATTTCCAGCGGGTCGACGATGGGGTGCAGGCTCTGCGCCTCCAGCGTCGCCGCGCGGCCGTCCCAGAACAAAACCGGCAGGTGGCCGGCCGCCGCGACGGACGGCGAGTTGCGGCGTCCGCGTCGCCGGTCGTGACCGAAAGAGGTGCGAAGCCCGTCCGCGAAGCCCAGCTCGCGGGCGTGGCAGGAGGCGCAGGCGATCTGGCCCGAGGCGGACAGGCGGGGGTCGTCGAACAGGCGCTGGCCCAGTGCGACCTTTTCGGGCGTCGTCGGGTTGTCGGCCGGGGCGGGCGTGGGCGGAACCGGACCGAACTCCACGAAGACCGCGCCCTCTCTCAGGACCGGCGCGGGCCAGGTCTCGGGCGCGCCGGCATAGGCGGCGCGCAAGGCGTCCATCGTGGGCGCTCCGGTCAGGACCACGCGGGCGGATGAGGCGTGTTCCTGGGCGCGCACGCCGTCGAACGCCCACGCCCCGGCGATCGCGCTGATCGCCAGGACAAGGGCCGTCGGGATCGCCCGCCGGAGGCCGGGGCTCAGTAGCGGAATTTGATGGAAATCCATGCGTTACGACCCAACTGATAAGGCTGGGTGGCCGATTGGTAGTCCGGGTTCAGGACGGTGTTGAAGAGGTTGTTGATCCGGGCGTCGACGCTCACCACGCCGTAGGCGGTGCGGACGATCTCCGCCTCGACGCCGAGGTTCACATCGACCGAGTCCGAGTACTCGACCTTGTCATAGACGTCGTAGGTGGCGCCGCCGACGCTGATGTTCGCGCCGGTGTCGGCGACGACCTCGATGCCCTGACGATAGCGGGCGTTGAGGTTGGTTCGGACCCGACCGTCGAGCCAGCGCGCGCTCCAGTCGGCATTGACGATGAAGGGCGAGGCGTAGTCCTCGACCTGGTTGTCGGACAGCGCCTGCAGCACGTCGACCACCTCGCCGTCGTAGTAGACCATCACGCCCGACAACTCGCTCTCGTCCGCCATGTCGAACAGGCTGAGATTGGTCGCGTCGGTGTGCGAGAAATTGGTGCTGAAGGTCAGGGTATGATCCTCGCCCACCGGGCGGGTGTACTCCAGGGACAGGCCCCGGTAGCTGCGCTCGCCGTCGTTGGTGGCGTAGTAGACGCTGCGGGTCGCGGTGGAGCCGGTTTCGCGGTCGTAGATTTCGGTGAAACGGGCCGAACGCGAGATCTGATCGCGGCCCTCGCGCAGGATGCCCTTGATGCGGTACTGGCCGCCGATCCAGGCGAACGGGCCGGTCAGGGCGAGGGTGGCTTCGTCCGAATAGGGGGTGTCCAGCCCCAGGCCGGAATAGCGATTGCTGTCGGTGTGGCTGGTCAGGACCCAGGTGTCGTCCCAGCGACGCTCGGCGCCCACGGTGGTCGGGGTCCGGCGGTACTGGCGGATCACGCCGGCCCCTTCCCGCAGGGTGTAGCCGACGAAGCTGCGATTGTAGTAGCGGTTCACGCCCGCGGTGACGTTGACCCCGGCCCAGGGCAGGTCGCGAGACACCGACAGGCGGGGCGCGATATTGTGGTTGTCCAGGAAGGTCTCGTGGTCGTACCGGAGTCCGGCGCGAACGTCGAAACCGGCGAGATCGAACTGGTACTCACCCCACACGGCGTAGCTGTCGATCTCCGCGTCGGCGCTGAAGGCGGCGTAGCGGAGCTGGGTCGTCAGGGCGTAGGCGCCGTTGCGGCAGGCCAGGCTCTCACCGGTGGTGCAGACCGTATTGGCGCTGATGTCGGTGGTCAGGTGCGAGACCAGCTCCTGTGGTCGTTCACGGTGCGCCTCGACGTGTGACAGCTCGAAGCCCGCAGACAGGACGCCGAAGCCCAGCGGCTGCTCCCAGTCGCCCTTCAGGGTCGTGAGCTGCTGATCCTGGTAGAAGTCGCCGGCCGAACCGATGGTGCAGGACGAACTCAGCGAGCAGCCCGACAGGCCGGGCGCGGCGCTGGAGATGTTGAAGGTGCCCCACGGCGCGTCGCGATCATTGTCCGTGTCGGCATGGCTGAGGTCCAGGCTCCACGCCGCCTCACCCCGCGTGCCTTCGAGTCCGAGACGGGTGGTCAGGCCGCCGCCGCGCGAGACGATCCGGTTGTCATAGGCGGTGTTGGTTTGCCGGGCCTCGCTCTCATAGGGCGAATAGCTGACCTGGGCGGTCATCCGCAGCGAGTCGGCCAGATCATACTCGCCCTTCAGCAAGTAGTTTTCGGACCGGCTGCGCTGGCCCCACGCGCCCCAGGCCACATAGTTGGCGCCCGGGAAATTGGTCACTGTGGCCGTAGTCTGGTTGTAGCCAGCGAGCAGACGGAAGCGGGCGCTGACCGGCAGGTCGACATTGAAACCGAAGCGCTCTTTCTCGAACTCCGGCGCGTCCGGCGCGGCGCCTGCGAAGCTGTCGCGCGCCAGGTCGGACATGCGGTATTGCGCCATTCCGTCACTGGTCAGGCCGTAGTAGCCCTGGACGCCGAAGACAGGGCCGGGCGCCCGGGTGGTCAGTTCGACCACGCCGCCCTGGAAATCGCCGTAGCGGGCCGGGATGTTGGAATCGCGGACCGTCACCTCGCCGAGGAGGCTGGTGTCCACCCAATGGGTCTGGGCCGAGGCGGAGGCGACGCCGGCGCCGGTGAAGTCGCCCGGGTTGGCGTCCTCGTCATAGCCGTAGTTGTTCACCCCGACGCCATCGAGAATGAACAGGTTGTCGTTGATCGAGCCTCCGGAGATCGAAACCGTCTCCGGGCGCAGGTCCTGCAGGTCGTCCCGGGTCGCATTTCCGGCGGAGGTGCTGAACTGGGCGGTCGGCAGGATGCGCAGGATGCCGTTCGCGTCGCCCGAGCCCGGCGCCCGGGCCTCGATCGCCTCGAGGTTCAGCGTGGTGGTCCCGGAGTCTCCGCCGGAGCCATAGGCCGGCGCGGCCGGAGGCGGGGCGGTGCGGTCATCGACCACGACGGTGGGAATGGCCTGACCCGGCTGCGGGGCCGTCTGGGCGGCGGCGACGCCGGCGGGAGACAGAAGGGCCGCCGCCGCGGCGGACGACAGAAGAAAACGCACGCTCATCAAGACACCCCGAAACGCTGAACGGCGTGGGCGTATCCGGGATCAAATGAATTTGCAAATCATTATCACATAGGGGGCGTCGGTCAGGGCGACGTGAGGTGGACGACGGCGAGCCGTCGCCGGTTCCGGATGTACTGAATCGTCCTGGGCTGCCCCGGCGCGGACCGGTCAATGTCGCGGCTCTCTACAGGCGGATCCGTGACGTCAGTCGCGTGTACGGACGCTCGCGCGTCGGGCCCGGCGGGCGGGGTCAGTTGTTCGGGTTCAGGGGCAGGGCCGGTGGCGGAGAGGGGGGGATTCGAACCCCCGGTACGCTTTCACGCACGCCGCATTTCGAGTGCGGTACATTCAACCACTCTGCCACCTCTCCGCGGGGCCGAACGTTCATTGGTCGAACGAGAGCGGCTTCTCTAATGGGGGAGGCCGTGCGCCGCAAGCGGCGATTTGAGGAAAATCGTCAGCGCAGGGCGGGAAGCGGCAGGCCGAGGGCCTCGCCGGTCGACAGGTCGCCGTCGGCGACCCTGAAAAGCTCGGCCGGACGCCCTCCGGTGGCGGCGGACAGGCGGCCGGTCGCCGCCACGAGGCCGGTGCGTTCGACCCCCCGCCGGAAGTTCTGCTTGTGCAGGGACAGGCCCGCCACGGCCTCGGCGGCGGCCTGCAGGCCGGACAGGGTGAAGGTCTCCGGCATCAGATCGAACAGGACCGGGCGATACTTCAGCTTGCTGCGCAATCGGCCCAGACCGGTCGCGAGGATGCGGCGGTGGTCGGAGGCCATTTGCAGCCCCGGCGAGGCGGGCGGCGGCGACCGCTCCTGATCGCGGGCGGCCTCGGCCACCAGACCCGCCTCATAGAGAAGCTCGTAGCGCTCCAGCACCTGCCCCTCATTCCAGCGCTGGCCGGGCGCGGCGGCGAAGAGGGCGTCGATCCGGCCGCCGCGCCGGGCGTCGTCACCGGCCCATAGTCGCAGGCCGTCGATCAGGCGGGACAGGCAGGCGGCGGCGCCGTCGCGCCGGTCTTCCCAGGGGAAGAAGTCCAGGACCGGCGTCCAGCGGGCGCCGGCGAGGGCGGGGTCGGCGGCGTCCGGGGTCAGGGCGAGGTAGCCGACCGAGACCTCGCGATGGTGGCCGGGACCCGGGGTCGCCCGGGGACTGGCCCGGCCGAGGTCGCCGAAGGTGTAGAGCTGCTCGACATAGCCGAGCCTGAAGCCGGTCTGGGCCGTCACGAAGGCGCGCAGGGCCAGTTCAAAGGTGCGGTCCCGGGCCGGGTCGAAGGGGCCGAAGGGCAGGGCCGCCGATCCGTCGTCGCCGCCGGTGGTCAGGACACAGGCCGTGCCGTCCCGAAGCGCGATGACCACGGCCGACAGGCCGATGCGGACCCCCTGTTCGGCCATGGCTATTCGGTGTGCCAGGCGTCAGGGGCGGAGATCAGGCCGACGGCCTCGGCCAGCACCCGGTAGCGCTCGAGATAGCGCTGCTGGGCCACCGGGGCGGGCAGGGGCTCGATGATGAGGTCGTAGCCGGCGGGCGGGGCGCCGAAGATCTGCAGGCTTTCGGTCCGGTTGAAGCCGGCCAGCTGGGTCGCCTCGAAGAAGGCGCAGGCGCGGTCGGCCTTCTTGATCAGGGTCTTGATCGCCACCGGGTTCTTGGGCGGCAGGCCGAAGCGCACATGGATGGCGCTTTCCAGCCGCGCCTCGAAGGCCTTGTAGTTCATGCCCAGCGCCGCCTTGAAGGGCGAGATCATGTCGCCGATCACATATTCGGACGCGTCGTGCAGCAGAGCCGCCAGCCGCCATTTCGGCTCAAGGCCCGGCTTGATGTAGGCGGCGATCTCCTCGACCACGCAGGAGTGCTGGGCGACGGAGAAGGCGTGTTCGCCGATCGTCTGGCCGTTCCAGCGGGCGACCCGGGCCAGACCGTGAGCGATGTCCTCGATCTCGATGTCGAACGGCGACGGGTCGAGCAGGTCCAGTCGGCGGCCGGACAGCATGCGCTGCCAGGCGCGGGGCGCTTTGGACGAGGATCGGGGTGCGGAAGCCAAGACGTTATCCAGTTCAGTCGGCTGGACGTGGTGGAGCATAGGGCCGCCGCGATCAAGGGCGACGGGCGTTCATCCCCGGCTTATTCGCCCACGTTGAGGGTCACCAGCTCCTTCGCGTCCTCGAAGACGCGCCCGCCGTTGCGGTCCCGGGACCGGATGGTGGCGACGACCAGGGGGCCGCCGACCGGCCCGCGGGCCTCGTAGCCGACCCGGCGCCAGCCCTCAGCCGAGGCGCGGTTGTCGCTGAGCATCCAGCTGACGCGGGTGGCGTCGCCCGAGGCGACGGCGCGGACTTCGGCGGCGTCGTTGTGGGCGCGGACGCTGACGTTGTCGCCGTCGGGGCCGCCCGAGCCCTCGACCTTCACCGAGCCGTCGCTGTCGTTGGCGTCGATGTGAAGACCGCCGATGCGGACACTGGCCTGGTCGCCCCGGGCCTCGATCCTCATGCCCGGCAGGCTGACGGTCGCGTCGTCGCCTTCGGCCCGGATATCGACGCCCGGCGCCTGGACCGTCGCCCTGTCGCCCGACGGCGCGTCGTCGGCCCCGTCGCCAGCCCCGTTGCCGGCCCCGTCGCCCGCGGGCGAGGCGCGGTTCAGCCCGGCCAGGGCCATGGGCAGGGAGGCGGACAACTGGTCCTCGAAGGGCTTGAGCACCTGTGGCGGGGTCTTCCCGTCGAGGGGGACCAGCTGCAGGGTGACCTCGGCGCCCTTGGGCCCGACGTAGGTGCAGACCCGGCCCTCATTGGTCGCCGAGCCCTTGCGGGTGAGCGAGCCGAGGGTCTGGGGGCATTGCAGGGCCTGCACCACGTTGAGCACGCCCTTGGCGTCGTTGGTCTCGGTGCGGGTGGAGGTGATGTGCACCCCGCGCTCATCGTCGCAGGCGGCGGTGAAGGCGGCCAGGGCGCAGACGACGGGCAGGATGTAGGGCCTCAGCGGCATGATCCGGATCCTCAACTCACAGCCATCCTGCGCCCGGACAAATCCGAATCCAGTGAAATCGCGGTAACGGGCGTGACGAAACCCGACCGGATATCGGGCCGTGGTGGGAAGCGGTGCTGTGTCGTCATCGATCCCCCCGGACCCTTGCGAAGCAGACTGGACATGATCGAACGCGGCGTCAGCCGCCCGGACGGCCGCCTTCGCGGCGGTTCAGGAAGGCCAGGCGTTCGAACAGATGCACGTCCTGCTCGTTCTTCAGCAGGGCGCCGTGAAGCGGCGGGATCAGCTTGTTGGGCGACTTCTCGCGCAGGGTCTCGGCGTCGATGTCCTCGACCAGCAGGAGCTTGAGCCAGTCGAGCAGTTCCGAGGTCGAGGGCTTCTTCTTCAGGCCCGGCGTGTCGCGGATTTCATAGAAGGTCTTCAGCGCCTCGGAGGCCAGCCGGCCCTTGATGCCGGGGAAGTGGACCTCGACGATGTCCCGCATGGTCTCGGCGTCCGGGAAGCGGATGTAGTGGAAGAAGCAGCGGCGCAGGAAGGCGTCCGGCAGTTCCTTCTCGTTGTTCGAGGTGATGACGACCACGGGACGGACCTCGGCGCGGATCGTCTCGTCGATCTCCTGGACGTAGAACTCCATGCGGTCGAGTTCCTGCAGCAGGTCGTTGGGGAACTCGATGTCGGCCTTGTCGATCTCGTCGATCAGCAGGACGGGGCGGACGGGGGAGGTGAAGGCCTCCCACAGCTTGCCCTTCTTCAGATAGTTGCGGACGTCGTGGACCTTCTCCTCGCCCAGCTGGCTGTCGCGCAGACGGGAGACGGCGTCATATTCGTACAGGCCGTTGTGGGCCTTGGTGGTCGACTTGACGTGCCAGGTGATCAGGGGGGCGTTCAGGGCCCTGGCCATCTCATAGGCCAGAACCGTCTTGCCGGTGCCCGGCTCGCCCTTGATGAGCAGCGGACGCTCCAGGGCGACGGCGGCGTTGACCGCGATCTTGAGGTCGTCGGTGGCGATATAGTTCGACGTGCCTTCAAAGCGGGACATGGCGGCTCCTGCGGACGGATAGAAGACGCCTACCGAAGACGGGGGCGGTTAACAACGATCATGTGGGGGTGTGGGGTGTGGGGTGTGGGGTGTCGGGTGTCGGGGCAAGACGCCGAAAGTGCACTCGAGAAAAAATGGAGTGCACATTGTGCACTTTTCCCGTGAGACGGGGTGTGCGGGGCGCGGGTTCAACCGCCGGAGAGAGCGCCTGGGCGCAAGGCCGGGATCGGGCGTGGGGCGCCGCGATGAGATTTTGTGTGGCGGAGGCAGCGTGCGCTCGACCCGGAGGGAACTGCACGGACCGCGATGTCAAAGACCGGGGTGTAGTGTGACACGGCGGTGCGTCAGATTTGGACGTAGGGGGTGCGCTCCCTCTCCCGTCGGGAGAGGGGGTTACCCCGCCCGGCGGATCAGCTCATCGGCCAGATCAGCCGTCAGATAGCCGTCGGCCAGTCGTCCGTTGGCGATCTGCCAGCGGCGGAGCGCCGCACGGGTGTTCGCGCCGATGACGCCGTCGATGCCCTGGGTGTCATAGCCGAGGGCGGTCAGGGCGCGCTGGGCCCCGATCCGCTGGTCCCGCGACAGGGGGGCGTCGGACGGCCAGGCCTTGCTGAGCGCCGGCTTGCCCTGGATGCCGTCGGCGGTCAGGCCGATGGCCAGGGCGTAGCTGACCGAGTTGTTGTAGGCGCGGATGACGTAGTGGTTCGGCAGGGCCAGGAAGGCCGGCCCGCGCGCGCCCTGGGGCAGGAGAATGGTCGCCTGTTCGGCGGCTTCGGCGGCGTTGGGCTGGCCGCCGCCCGCCAGGGTCACGCCCCGGGCGGCCCAGTACGACCAGTTGTGGCGGGGGCCCTCGGCCTCGGCGTAGTCGAAGTTGGCGGGCAGGGTGACCTCATAGCCCCAGGTCTGGCCGCGCTTCCAGCCGGCGGAGGCCAGCAGGTTGGCGGCCGAGGCGAGGGCGTCGGCGTCGTCGCCCCAGATGTCGACGATGCCGTCATTGTCCTGGTCGATGCCCAGACGCAGGTAGTTGTCCGGCATGAACTGGGTCTGGCCCATGGCCCCGGCCCAGCTGCCCTTCAGGCCCGCGCGGGCGCGCTTGCCGTCGATGACGATGTCGAGGGCGTTCTTCAGCTGGCCCTCGGCCCAGTCGCGGCGGCGGCCGTCGAAGGCGAGGGTCGCCAGCGAGCGGATGACGTCATAGTCGCCCTGGACCTGGCCGAAGGCGGATTCCTGGGCCCAGATGCCGACGAGGATTTCCGACGGGACGCCGAAGCGCTGGACCACGGCCCACGGCACGCGATCCACCCGCTGACGCGCCTGGGCGATGCGGGTGGCGGTGACGGCGTTCTGGACATAGGCGCCGGCGGGGCGGCTGAACTCGGGCTGGTTGCGGTCCAGACGGATGACGGACGGATCGGGGGTCAGGCCCGCCAGCTCGCGCTCGTACTGGGCGCGACGGACGCCGCCGTGGCGAGCCAGGAAGCCCTGCTTCCAGCCTTCGAACCCGGCCTGATCGACGACGGGCGCGGCGGGCGGAGCGGGCGTGGGAGCCGGCGCCGGGGCGGGCGCCTCTGGCGGCGCGGGCGTAGGCGCGACCGGCGGCGGCTCCGGCAGCATGGGCGCGCAGGCGGCGACGGTTCCGAGCAGGAGAAGGCGGAGGCTGATACGCATGATCAAGAGTCTAGTGTCCCCACGTGCGGCGCCCTCATAACAAGTGCGCGAGTCGCCGCTTTCGCCATAAAGCGCCCGGATGGAGAAAGCGTTGCCGTGCGCTTCCCCATTCAGCGTCATTAACCCTTTTTCTTTTTGGTCCGGTGACGGGCGCGGGCGTAGGAGAACCGGGTCCTCTGATACGGCCTGGTGGCGGAGGGGCTACGCGGCGGAGGTGCAACTCCGCAGACCCTCCGTTCAACTCGGAGGCCAGGCCTCCAGAGATCGCGGAGCGATCTCTGGATATTTAGTGGCGCTAGCGCTCGGCTCGTGGAGCCTCGCTGCTTGAGCGCGATCAGCGGACAATCCCCACGATCACTCCCGAGCCGTTGCTGGCATTCTCGACAGCCTACATACTTGTCCTATGTCCGCCCCGTGCCATTGGCCCCATGCTTGCTTTGCGTGCCGCAAGTCTTGGAAGCTTGATGAGCGCTCCAGCGCGAAGTGCCCGGAGTGTGGAGATCCGCTGCACTGGATGGGTCGCGCGTTCAAAGCGCCGAGGAAGACCGACAAGGAGCAGTGGAACAAGGTTAGCTCCTTGTGGAGCGCCGGGTATCGCTTCATCAACCATGAAGGCTGGAGGGAGGCGGCCCCCTATCCAGAGCGGCTGAGGGAGGTGGAAGCTTTTATCCGTGACAATCCAGACCACCCCTTCCGGGTGAAAGGTTGACGGTCCGCTTCGCACCCATTGCAGACATGAGGCTCAGGGCGTTTATCGGAACACGTCCTCTCCCGGTTGACCTCCCGGCGAGTCCTCTCTATACGCACCGCTCCGCCGCAGGTCCGCCCGCGGCTTTTCTGTTTTGATTTGCCCAGGACGTACGACCATGAAGGTCCGTAGCTCGCTCAAGTCGCTGAAGACCCGCCACCGCGACTGCAAGGTCGTGCGCCGCAAGGGCAAGGTGTACGTGATCAACAAGACCGACCCGCGCTTCAAGGCCAAGCAAGGCTGATTGCCTTGATGCGCTAATGCAGGCGACGCGGTCGCCTGCTGCTTGAGCGCAGGTTGGAATGAACAGGGCTGCGGATTTTGTCCGCAGCCTTTTTCGCGTCCGGCGTTGAGTCGCGCGATGCGACGTGGTTAGCGTCCGACATTCTTTTCGCCCTACCGCCCTTCGGGCGACTTGAGGGCGATAACCGCCCCCTCGGTTGACCGGTGGGGCGTCTTCTTTCTCCGGAGTTCTCCCATGGCCGATGACGCCGCCTTCGATTCGTCGCCCGACGTCCTGACCGCCACCGCCCAGGGCCGCCTGCGCTCGATTATCGAGCGTCTGGAGCGTCTGGAAGAGGACAAGCAGGCCGTCATGACCGACATGAAGGAGGTCTTCGCCGAGGCCAAGGGCGAGGGCTATGACGTCAAGACGCTGCGCAAGGTCATCCGCATCCGCAAGCAGGACAAGGCCAAGCGCCAGGAAGAGGAAGCGATCCTGGACCTGTATCTGTCGGCGCTCGGCGAAGTTTGAGGGCGTAGGGCGTAGGAATTAGGAATTAGCGCGGTCGCGGGCCAAGCTGGCTTCAGCGCCCTAGTTCCTACTCCCTAGTTCCCAAGCCCTCGCCCTCAGATGAAGCGCAAGCCGCCGGCATCTCCCTTTGAAGCCCAGCGCAAGGCCGCCCAGCGGGCGGCGCTGAACGCCCTGAAACGCGCCCGCCGCTCGGCCGAGCAGGCGGGCGTTTCGCTGTCTGACTGGGAGGGCGAGTTCCTGGACTCGGTGTCCGAGCGGGTGAAGACCCACGGCCGCGCCTTCGGCGATCCCGAACTCGGCGCGCCCGGTCAGGCGCTGTCGGCCATGCAGGGCCGCAAGCTGAAGGAGATCACCGCCAAGGCGAAGGGCGAGGCGCCGAAGCGGCGATGGGGGAAGAAGAGGGAAGGTTAGGGTCGAGATTCGAGGGGCGAGGGTCGAGGGATCGGCGTTCTCGCCCCTCGACCCTCATCCCTCGACCCTAGAACAGGATCTTCCGCAGCGTCAGGCTGATCACCCGGCCCTGCGGGTCGAGATAGTCCGACTGGTAGTTCAGCGGCAGGTCGCCGGACGAGGTCGAGGCCTCGGCGCGGCTGTCGAACAGGTTCTGGATCCCGAACTGGATGCGCGTGCCCTTCAGGATCGGATATTTGGCGACCCACTCCGTGCGCTGGTTCAGGTCCATGAACAGGTTCAGATTCACCGTCGTCCGGTCGGCGAAGGTGATGTCCGGGCCCGTGCCGCCGTTGACGGTGGTGCCTTCGCGCCAGGTGGCGAACATGAAGCCGCCGAAGCCGTTGCGGAACACGCCCGACATCAGCTGGAGCTCATTGCGCGGGCTGCCGCCGTTGGCCGAGGTGGCGCCGCCGTCCAGCATGTCGATGACGGGCAGGCCGTCGGCGATGGTGATCTCATCCTGCAGACGGACGGTGTGGTACAGCGAGATGTTCCAGCGGCCCTGACCGGGCTGCATGCTGGGACCGCGGCCCCGGCCGCCGCCCGGGCCTCCGCCCATGCGGACTTCCATCCGGCCGCCGCCACCCCCGCCGCCGCCCTCGACGCGGATCGGGCCGCCGACCGGCGGACGGACGCCGCCCGGCATGCCCGGCAGGGGAGACTGGCTGGCCGCCGCGCTGGGCGTGCCGAAGGCGCGCGAGTAGTTGATGCCGGTCCGGATGTCCTGACGCTCGTATTTGTCGAAATTCAGCGGGCGGGCGTCGATGGACAGCAGGTTTCCATCGGTGTCGCGGGTGAAGCGGCCGGGCAGGGCGGCCTCGAGGTCCGGGGTGATGGTCGGGAAGGCCGCCAGATAGTCGTCCGTGACGCTCCAGGTCCAGGTCGACTGCAGCGACAGGTCCTGACCGTCGATCGGCCGCCAGGTGCCGCCGACCCGCCAGACGTGGCGGTTGTCGGCGTCCAGGCCGGGATTGCCGCCGGTCGTCTGGCTGACGAGCACCGTCTGGCCGGTGGCGAAGTCGAAGACCGGAACGTTGACGTTCTGGATGACGGGGTCGTTCAGCTGGCTGATGCTGGGCGCGCCCTGTTCGTCGGCATAGCTGACCAGGAAGGACAGGGGCTCGACCGGCGACCAGTTCACACCGATGTTGAAGCTGGACAGGCCGCCGAAGTCGGACAGGTCCTCGTAGCCCACCGTGGCGTTGACCGAGAGGTCGCCGAGCATCGGCAGCACGTCGGCGCGCCGGCTGGCGATCGGGAAGTTGAAGGTGCCCTGGCCGTTGAACCGGTCGCGCGACTGGGAGCGGTCGGTGACGACGCCGCTGCGGACGCTGGTCGAATCCAGCGACCGGGTGTCGGCCCCGAACTTGAAGGTCGAGGAGATGCTGCCGGCGGGCAGTTCATACAGGTCGCCGTTCAGGACGACCTCGGCGCTGAGCACTTCCGAAACCGAGTTGGCGGTGTCGTTGGCGATGCGGGTGAAGTCGGCGGTCGACAGGGCCGCGAAGGGGTTGGCGGTGGCGTCATCGGCCGCGAGCCGGGCGTTGAACAGGCTCGCGTCATAGCCGCGTCCGGTGGTGGTGTCGGTTTCGGTGCGCTCGTACTCGCCGGTGAAGGTCCAGCGCCAGTCCTCGCCCAGATAGCCGTCCAGAACGACGCCCAGTTCGCCGTTCAGGCTGTCGGTCTCGCGCTGCAGCGAGGCGGCGTCGTCGAGGTAGCGGAAGACCGTCACATCCTCCGAGAAGGGCGAATAGCTGTTGGTGTCGGCCAGGTTCAGGGCGACGCCCGGCAGGCCGTTGAAGCTGCGGCTCGACGAGTCCTGCAGGCTGGCGCTGACAGTCAGCTGGGTCGTGCTGTTCAGGTCCCGCTTCATGGTGCCGCGCACCGTGGTGCTGTCGCTTTCGGACAGCAGGGTGCGATAGGCGCCCAGATCGCCGGTGCGGACGCCGCCGGAGGCCGCGGCGACGAAGTCCGCCAGGGTCGGGTTGGCGGTCCCGCCGGGGACCGGGGTGATCGCCGTGCCCAACGCCGGGTCGATCACGGTGCAGCCGGACGGATCGTCGGCGCAGGCGGCCGTGTAGTCGGCGCTGGTGACGTTGCCGATCAGATCGTACGGCGTCGCGCCCGGGTCACGGCGCAGGTCACGCTCGGCCTCGAACAGCGGGCTGGAGCGGGTGTGCTCGGCGTCCAGCGACCAGCGGTTGGCGCCGCTGATACGCAGCACATTGCCCTTGGCCTCGGCGGTCGTCCGTCCGCCCTGTTCGGGCAGGCGGGCGGTCAGCTCGCCGGTGAAGGAGTTGAAATTGGCCTTGAGGACGAAATTCACCACCCGCTGTTCGGCGCGATAGCCGAACTGCAGGGCGACCTGTTCCGGCAGGATTTCGGTCCGCTCGATGGCCTCGGTCGGAATGCCCTGGATTTCCCGGAAGCCGGAGATGCGGCGGCCGTTGACCAGGAAGACGGGCTGCAGGTCGGACCGGCCGCTGGAGCTGCGGGTCAGCGGCTCCAGATAGGTCATCAGCTCGGCGATGTTCGAGGCGCCGTAGGCCTGGATCTGGCTGGCGTCGAGGGTGACGTCCGCCGGAATGTCGGTGTCGACGCTGCCCCGCGGACGCGCCGCCGTGACCGACACCGTGCCGAGGTCATAGGCGTCGTCATCCTCGGCCGCGGGCGCGGTCGTCGGGGCGGGCGTCTGCTGCGGCGGCGTTTGCGGCGGGGTCGGCGCGGTCTGGATCACGCCGGCCATCAGGCCGGACAAGGCGGTGGTCACAAGCAGCATACGAGGAGCCTCGGGGGAGAACGAACTAAGCGGCAAACGTACGGCGTTCGTGTTTCCGTCGCATTGCAGCGATGAAACCGGGAGTTGCCGTTCGCGGTCCCGCCTGTCTTCGAGGGCGGCGCGTGTCCATGCCAATGAACTTTAGTTCAGGTTGAGGGCTTCCCTGAGGCGTTGCCGATTTGCAGCAGGGTCAGGCGCGGGCTCAGCCGGTGTCCTTGAGCACGGGGGGCTGCACCGGGGGCGCACAATGTATATGGACAGAACCGGGAGAACGCTCTTACGAGCCGGGGAGGCACGCTCGTTCGATAGTTTGTGGATCCGCCGTCGGGGGAGAGCATAATCTTGTATGAATGCTGAGAACGATAGAAGCCTCACTGAGGCGGAATTTTTCTATGCTAACTCTGCTTTTGCCGAATACAGGGCAGGCGGCGAAACTGATAAGAAGTGTCCATGGTGTTCTGGTGAATTGTCATTCACGGATGCCGGATCGGCATACTCGATCACGTGTACTTGTTGCGCGTTCGAGGTGACCTCCAGGGGGCTCTAGCCGTGATACCGACCCTCTCCCTCGGGCCCTTTGACGCGCCGGATTTCGAGATCATGCCGGGGGACCTCTATCCCCTGGTGGCCATGCTGATCGAGCACAGCGGGCCGCTGACTCCGGATGAGATCGACAGCCTGAACTCCCTGTTTCTTCTCGACACCCTGTACCTTCGAGAGAAATCCCGGAGCGTCTTCCAGAAGCTGCAGGTCATCTGCGAAGCCGTCCTGTCAGGGGCGCTGACGCGGTATGACCTGAGCGGGGGCGCGCAGGCCGAGCTTGCGGAATTCCTCGAGCGCAATGCCGGGCCCGGTGTCGTCACGCCCGGCATGAAGGTCGCGGCGCGACGGTTCCTGGACTTCCTCAAGGCCAATCCGGACGATTGGCCGCTACGCTAACCCTCGCCGGGCGGCGTCCCGCGGAGTTCCGCCGTCATCCGGTCCAGCAGCATGCAGTTCTTTAGTCCTAGCATATGGGAGCCGAAGCCGTGTCTTTTGCAGAAGATTTGATTTCCACATTGGGAAAAGACACGGCGAGCGCGGAGGTGGCCGAGGTTACGAGCCGGTACGGGCTTGCGGATGTCTACGACGATCCGCCCCTACGGATCTATGTCGGGTCGTCAACCAAGGGAGTCGATTTACTTTCCGAGAGTGGAAAGGTTTTGGATGTCCAGTTTTTCGTCCAGCGATCTGAGACCCATGCTCCATTCTCCGACGAACTTCCATTTGGAATAAAGGTGGGCATGTCTGACGCGGATATACATAGGCTACTTGGTGAGCCGGATATTCGCGATTTTGTCGGTAGCAAGTACCTAAATCTTGGCGGCAATATTAACGTAACGGTTGTTTATGACGGATCGAATGTTGTGAGTTACCTGAGCGTTCGGAAGGCCTGACTGCCCCATGTCGTAGACGGGGCGGGAATTGGGGAGACACGTTCATTCGAGCGCTGGCGGGCCGCCGCTGGCGCAACCGACGGCGGCGTGTGCGCCCCGTTCAGCCCGCGTCCTTCAGCGCGCCTTCCAGGCCCTGTTCGCGGACCTTGCGGTAGAGGGTGGAGCGGCCGATGCCGAGGCGGCGGGCGATTTCGGACATGTGGCCGGCGTAGACCTCGATGGCGTGCTGGATCAGGTCGCGTTCGATCTCCTCCAGCGTGCGCAGGTGGCCGCGGTCGTCGAGGATGCGAATGGGCGTGTCCGGCAGGGGCGGGAGGTCGATGTCGGGTTGGTGGGGGAGCGAGCTGTCGGCGAACAGCCCCTCCGTCTCGGGGCTGTCGCCTTCGGCCATCTCCCCCGAGGGGGCCGAGTAGACGCCCGAAATGGCCGGGAAGTCGTGGGGCTGCAGGAAGGGGGCGTCGGCCAGGATGATGGCGCGATAGACGGCGTTCTCCAGCTGGCGGACATTGCCCGGCCAGTCGAAGGCGGTCAGCAGGGCGGCGGTCGCCGGCGACACGCCCGCGATCCGCTTGCCTTCCTCGACATTGAAGCGGCCGATGAAGTGGTCGATCAGGGCCGGGATGTCCTCGCGACGCTCGCGCAGGGCCGGGGCCTCGATGGGGAAGACGTTCAGGCGGTAGAAGAGGTCCTCGCGGAAGCGGCCCTCGCGCACCTGTTCGGCCAGGTCGCGGTTGGTGGCCGAGACGATGCGGACGTCGACCTTGACCGAGCGCTTGGAGCCGACCGGGTCGATCTCGCCTTCCTGCAGGGCGCGCAACAGCTTGACCTGCATGTCCAGAGGCAGTTCGCCGATCTCGTCCAGGAACAGGGTGCCGCCGGAGGCTTCGGCGAACTTGCCGAGGTGTTTGTCGGTGGCGCCGGTGAAGGCGCCCTTCTCGTGGCCGAACAGGATCGACTCGACCAGGTTGGCGGGCAGGGCGCCGCAGTTGACGGCCACGAAGGGCTTGCCCGAGCGGTCCGAAGCGCCGTGCAGGGCGCGGGCGATGACTTCCTTGCCGACGCCGCTTTCGCCGGTGATCAGGACCGGGATGCCGGATTTGGCCGCGCGGGCGCCGAGCGACTTCACCAGACGCATGGGCGGGCTGTTGCCGACCAGATCGTCGAAGGAGGTGCGGCCGCCGTGGTGCTTCTTCAGGCGGCCGACCTCGGCCGTCAGCTGGGTCAGCTGCAGGGCGTTGCGCACGCCGACCAGCAGGCGCTCGGCGGAGACGGGCTTGACGAAGAAGTCCTGGGCGCCGGCCTGCATGGCCTTCACCACGGCGTCGACGCCGCCGTTGGCGGTCAGGACGATGACGGGGGTGGCGACGCCCGCGGTGCGGATTTCGGCCAGGGCCTCCATGCCGCTCATGCCCGGCATGACCATGTCGAGCAGGACCACGTCGGCCCCGCCGCCCTTGGTCAGGCGGTCGATGGCCTGACCGCCGCCCTCGGCGTGGACGACGATATAGCCCTCGCGTTCCAGCACGGCCTGCGCGATGCGGCGCTGGGTCGGATCATCGTCCACGACAAGTACGGTCTTCGCCATGCGAACGGCCCCTGTTCCATCACGTCCCGGCCGGCTCTCGATAGCGGAGCTGGCTCATTCCGGGACGTTTTAACCGTCACAAGGTGAAGATCGGGTGGTCGGGCAGGGTGAACGAGGGGTTAGGACGCGGGCGTCGCGGTCACCGTAACCGGGACAGGGGCCGTCGCGTCGGCGGACGCCGGCGCGCAACGGATGTCCTGCTCCAGCTGGGGCGTCACGGCCGGGCCGTCGCCGAAGGCGAGCGCGGGCCAGCGGGGTTCGGCGATCCGCACGCCACCCTGCTTCAGCCGCTCCCGCGCATCCTCGCGGCGCCCGCCGACACAACGCAGGTGCGGATAGGCGCCCTGACGGGTCCAGACGCCGTCACTGTTCCGGGCCCAAAGATCGATGCTGAACGATCTGGCGATGAGCACTTCCATGACGTTGTCGCCGTTGAGGTCGATCGCCTGGGCGACGCAGGTTCCCTTATCCACGCAAGCATACCTGTCGTCGTCGGGACGGACGCCGGTGACGAAATCCGCCGGGAGCGGTGATCCGACGACTTCAAAGACGGGAATCCGGTCCGGCTCGCCTTCGTCACGAGAGTCCCAGCGGTTCCGGATGGCGGCGACGCGTCTGGCGCGTTCAGCGACGTCGGCGCTGGACGACCGCGTCAGTCGCTCCAGCGCCGCCTCGCCCGCCTTGCCGCTTTCGAAGCGGAGGAAGCGGAAGTCGAACTGGTCCGGCTTCACCGCGCCCCGCTCGAGCCGGGCGACCTGATCGGCGACGGACAGGCGGGCCGGGTCGGCCAGGGGGCTGAACAGGGCGAGGATGACGGCGACCTCCAGCACGGCGGTCAGGACGTTGGTCCGCTCCAGAGGTTGCATCCAGTCGGTGCCCTTGCCGCGACGGGAGCGGGTGAAGGGCAGCAGGGCGGCGTAGCCGTAGCCGCCCGCATAGGCGGCGCCGATCAGGGCACAGGCGACGGCGATGATCCGATCGGGCGTCAGGCCGTGCTGGCCGATGCGCAGGGCCAGGCCCCAGAAGGCGAGGATGACCAGAGGCGTCAGCAGGACGGCGGCGAGGCGCACGGCCCACTGCAGGACGCGCGGCGGCAGGTTGTCGGCGCGCCCGTCCTGATAGGCGGTGTTGATCAGGATGATCAGGGCGGCGGCGGCGGTCAGGACAAGGGCGGTGGCGCTGCCGGTGTCCCACAGGCTGTCCAGGCCGGTGAAGGGCAGGGCGGCGAGGAAGCCCGCCGCCAGAACGGTCATGAGCAGCAGCAGCCAGGACAGCAGCATCAGGGCGACGCTGCGCACGCCGCGGATCAGGGCGTCCCGGACGTCCGTCAGGTGCACGGCGGTCGCGAACATCAGGGTGGTGACGGGGATGAAGAACCAGTCCTCCGCAATCAGGTCCGAAAGGAAGGTCAGACCGATCACCCTGAACAGGGCGGCGCCGAGGAACAGCAGAATCCAGAAGGCGCCGGTGAAGCCGACGGAGAGGGCCAGTTGCACCCCGGCCTTCCACGCGGTGTCGAAATAGGTCGGGAAGGCCGCGATCCACCGGCGCTCCAGATCGGCGGGCAGGACCAGGTGATGACCGATGAACAGGGCGGCGCCGGCGAACAGGGGCATGGGCCAGGGGAGGTAGGGCGGACGGCTGCGCGGGCCGTACTCGGTGATCGACTGGGCGGCGACGCCGTGCCAGCCCAGCAGGGCGAGGAAGACGGTGGCGCCGAGCGCCCAGAGAACCAGTGTGCGGATGCGCATCCGTCCGGCGCCCGCCAGCAGCAGGACAGGGACCATGACGAGGATCATCGACAGCGGGCCGAACAGCTCCGGGACGTTGGCGGGCCAGTTCAGTTGCTCGGCGGCCTGGCTGTAGTCGCTGACCTCGGCGCTGCGATAGAGCCACCACAGGGCCGCGCCCTGCAGCAGGCCGACGGCGAGTCGAAAGCCCGCCAGCGCGGGCGTTCCGGCCCGGCCCAGGCTGTTGCGGCCGGTGGCCTCGATGGCGTCGCTCATGGGGTGCCCTCCCTTTATGAGAGCGAACCTGCCCCGGATTCCCGCTGCTGTCTCGAGGATTTCCGGTGCAGAAGCGGTGCAAACGCCGAACCCGCTTGAGTTTGCGGCGATTGCGTGTATAGAGCGCGCCTTCTCCGTCGCAGCCTTCGGGACGCGGCGGTCCTGTCCGAGAACTTCGGGGCGTGGGGGCCACCCACCGCCGTAACTGTCAGAGAGCCCTCTGGCGCCGTGGGGAGATGGGGATGCAGACGATCGCCGTCACCCGGAAACGGGGGCACGGGGTTTGAGCTTCCTTCGGACAATACGACCGGCCTGAACGTCTCGCAGCGATGCGCGGCGCTTTGGCCATACGCTTCCGGGAATAAGCCCGGGGGCGAGTACCAAGACTGGAGACCGCAATGGACCGCGCACAAAAAGCCGAGTCGATCGAAACGCTGAAGGGCGTTTTCGCCGACGCGGGCGCCGTGGTCGTGACCCACAACCTGGGTCTGACCGTTGCGGAAATGGAAGACCTGCGTGGCCGTCTTCGTAAAGAAGGCGGCGCGTTCAAGGTGGTGAAGAACCGCCTGGCGCTGAAGGCGCTCGAAGCCGAAGAAGGCAGCGACTACCACGGCCTGTTCAAGGGTCCGGTGGGCATCGCCTACGCCTCCGATCCGGTGACGGCCGCCAAGGTCTCGTCCGAGTTCGCCAAGGGCAACGACAAGTTCGTGATCCTGGGCGGCTTCATGGGCGAGACGGTCGTGGACGCGAAGGGTGTCGACACCCTCGCCAAGCTGCCGTCGCTGGACCAGATCCGCGCTCAACTGCTGGGCCTGCTCAACGCTCCCGCGACCAAGATCGCCGGCGTCGTTCAAGCTCCGGCGGCCCAACTGGCCCGCGTTTTCAACGCCTACGCCACGAAGGACGCCGCGTAAGCGGAACCGCACCTTTCATCTCTGCACACTCTCTGAACCTCATCCTACCGAAGGAACTACCCCATGGCTGATCTCGCCAAAATCGTTGAAGACCTGTCGGCTCTGACCGTCCTGGAAGCCGCTGAACTGTCGAAGCTGCTGGAAGAAAAGTGGGGCGTGAGCGCCGCTGCTCCGGTCGCCATGGCCATGCCGGCCGGTGGCGCTGCCGGCGGTGAAGCCGCTCCGGCCGGCGAAGAGCAAACCGAGTTCACCGTTGTCCTGATCGACGGCGGCGACAAGAAGATCAACGTCATCAAGGAAGTCCGTGGCGTGCGTTCGGACCTCGGTCTGAAGGAAGCCAAGGACCTGGTCGAAGGCGCTCCGCAGAACGTCGTCGAGAACGTCTCGAAGCAGACCGCCGAAGAAATCAAGAAGAAGCTGGAAGAAGCCGGCGCCAAGATCCAGATCAAGTAATCTGGCTTCTGGCGTGTCGCTCTTCGGAGCGGCAGCTTGAACAGTTGAACGGGCCGGAGGGAAACCTCCGGCCCGTTTTCTTTGGGAGTTCCGGCGGTCCCCTGTCGGGCTTCCGCCTAGCGTTTGCGGGCGGGCGCTTCGCGGCCGTTCTGATGCAGGATCAGGCCGTCGACCGCGCCCGACGCGTCGCGGGAGAAGGTGACGCGCGCGTCGATCACCCGCAGGAAGAAGGCGTCCGGGCCTTCGGCGAACAGTTCGAAGGGCGGTTGGCGGGTGGCCTGGGCGATCAGCCTGCCGTCCGTTTCCGTCACGGTGATCGCGAAATCAGGCGCGAGATCATAGACCCCGGCGTACGCCCGCAGGGTTTCCGCGGGAAGCGCGACGGCCTCGCGTTCCTCCGGCGTGGCCACGGTTCCGCCGTTCGCCAGCGTCAGCAGGTCGGCGCCGATCCGGTCGGGACCCCGACCGTTGAGGTTGCCCAGGACGATGACAGTCATCGCGCTGCCGGTGTCGCGTCCCATCCAGGTGTTGAAGCCTTCGATGCCGCCGCTGTGCTGGACGATCGCACCGTCGCCCTCCGGTTTGACGATCAGGCCGAAGGCGTAGTCGTTGCGGACCGGGGTGGTCAGCAGGGTCAGGGACTCCGGGGACAGCAGACGACCGCCGAACAGGCCCTGCTCCCATTTCAGGAGATCGCGGGTGGTTGAGTAAAGGGCGCCGGCGCCCTGCGGAATGACCATGTTGACGTATTCGGCGTTGACCACGCCGCGGGTCCGGGTCGGGGTGTAGCCCGACGCCCGTCGCGGCAGGATGACGGAGGAGACGTCATAGCCGGTGTCGGCCATCCCGAGCGGACGGAGCAGGTGTTCGACCAGATAGTCGGCGTAGGACTGACCGGACGCCTTCTCGACGATGGCGGTCAGCAGCAGGTAGCCGGAGTTCGAGTAGGCCCAGCCCTCGCCGGGCTGGAAGTCCAGGGGCAGGTCGCGGAACAGGGCGATGGTCGCCTCGGGGGTGGTGTCCTGCATCTTGTAGGCCTGGAAGCCGTCGAGATCGGTGACGTTGGGCAGGCCCGCGGTGTGGGTCAGCAGGTGGCGCGGGGTGATGGCGTTCCAGCTCGCCGGTGCGTCGGGGAACCAGGCCCGGATCGGGGCGTCGAGGTCGACCAGACCCCGCTCGCGCAGCTGCAGGATCGCGACCGCCGTGAACTGCTTGCTGACCGAGCCGAGGCGGAATTTGGTGTCGCCGTCATTGGGGATGGCCCACTCGCGGTTGGCCAGTCCGTAGCCGCGGTCCAGCAGGATCTCATCGCCGCGGGCGACGAGGACGGCGCCCGAGAAGGCGTCCCGGTCGGTGAAGGCGCGGATCACCTCGTCCATGCGGGCGACGTCCTGGGCGAAGGCGGGCGCGGCCGTGAGCGTCAGCGCGATCAGCCCGGTCAGCAGCGACCGGCCCCCGGCGCGGAGGGTGGAGATGGTGGTCATCGGAACAGCCCCTGAGTGTGACAACTGCAGACCAGAGGCGTGCGGCGGCGCGGTCAGATGCCGGCCGCCGCATTATGTTTCCGTAATCCGCCCGATGCCGTGAACCGGGCGGCGGACTCGCCCTAGCGGCTGCGCGGCGCGAAGATGTCGGCCAGGCGGTCGCGCGTGCCGTCGATGCGGACCAGACGCGGGTAGCGCAGGCCGCCGTGGTAGTCGAAGGCCACGGTGCGGAACTCGTCGCCGCGCTTCAGGACCAGGCGGATCGGCTCCGGGCTGGTCTTCGCCGCGGTGACGGCGGCGCGCAGGGCCTCGGCCGAGCCGACCCGGTCGCCGACGGCCATCAGCTCCCAGCCGGCGCCCAGCCCCTGCTCGAAGGCCAGAGACCCCCAGCGCACGCCGGTGATGCGCGTGCCTGACACGCTGAAGCCGAGCGAATACTGGAAGTCGCCAGCCCAGCCGCCCAGCATCCGCTTCTCGACCGGGGTCAGTTCGTCGACATAGGTCAGACGCCAGCCGGCGCGTTCGATGCCGTCCAGCGGGGCCTTCGCGTCCGGACCGACAGCGTCCAGACGGCTGCGCAGAAAGGTCGCCCAGTCGTGCGGGTGCACGGCGTTCAGGGCCGTGACCACGTCGTCGAAGGTGTAGGGGCGGGCCTCCCAGACGCCGTCCTCGACGCCGAAGAAGCCCTTGGCGAAGTCGTCCAGCGACCTGCGATTGTTGGTCTCGGCCCGGATCAGGGTGTCGGCGTCCAGCCAGACCAGCAGGGCCTCGCGGTAATAGTCCCCGGTGCCGCGCATCCACGACGACCACGGATTGGTCGTGCGGTAGCCCAGCAGGTTGTGGTTGGTGGTGTCCTGCAGGGCGCGCCACTGGCGGCCGGGCTGGTTGTCGTAGAAACCGGCGACCTCGGCGAGATTGATGATCGCCTCCTCGACGGTGCCGAGCCCGGATCGCGGGGTCAGGACGTCGCCCCAGTATTCGGTCTGGCCCTCATAGACCCACATCAGGGTGTTCTGGGTCGGGACGTTGAAATTGGCGACGTATTCGTCGGACGGCCGGCGGAACTTGCCGTTCCAGCTGTGCACATACTCGTGCGGAAGCAGGCCGCGGGCGCCGTAGGCCGGATTGGCGCTGGAGAAGTAGTTGGGCGCGGCGGTGTTCTCCGACGAGCGGTGATGCTCCAGCCCGATGCCGCCCATCTGGTTGGTGAGGGCGAGAAGGAACTCGTACCGATCATAGTGGCGGGCGCCGAACAGGCGGTCGGCCTGATCGACGAGGGCTTCGTATTTCGCCGTCCACTCGGGCGTGATGTTGATCGAGGCGGCGGTGTCGCCGACCAGATTCAGATGCACGGGCGAACGGCCGCCCGGGTCGATATCCACCCGGCGATAGTGTCGGCCTGCGAACATCGGGCTGTCGGCCAGATGTTCGAGGCTGATGGGAGCGAAGGTCGCGACGTCGCCTTCGCGGCCGGTGGTGTCCAGAGCCACGCCATAGCTCCACCCCTCGGGCAGGACGACCGACGGGGCGAAGGTGATGCGGCTGTGATTGTAACCCGCCGGATAGAGCAGGGCCTTTTCCCACTGCAGGTTGACCATCTCCTGGGTCATGACCACGCGCCAGGTCGCATTGTCCGGCTGGGTCAGCCATTCGAAGTCGACCTCGATCGTCGAGACGCCCGCGGGAATGTCCAGATGGAAGGCGTGCGGGTCGACGGTGTCACGGACCCACTCGATCCGTCGGCCGCCGCCCGTGACGGTCAGGCCCGAGATCAGCTGGATGGGGCCGGTGTCGGCATGGTTGCCCGGAATGAATTTCGGATACTGCAGGACCAGATGGCCGGCCGAGACCGGGATCGTCTGGCGGGTGCGGATGACCTTGTGATCGAGATCGGTCAGGTCGACCCGGATGCCGATGACGCCGGGATAGTCCCGATCCTGCGGCGCCGGGATCGGCGGCAGGGCGTGCGGAAGGCTGGTCGGCGCGGGAAGGGGCGCCTGGGCCTGCGAGGCCGGGACGGTCTGGGCCATGGCGGGCAGGGCCATGGCGGGCAGGGCCACGGAGGCGAGCAGCAGGGCGAGGGCGGCGGACTTGGACATAGGCATACCCGGGATCAACGGCGACGCGGGGCGAGGATGTCGCCGAGACGGTCAGGGGCGCCTTCGATCCGCTCGAGATGCGGGTAGCGAAGGCCGTCGTGGTAGTCGAAATCGATGGTGCGGAACCGGTCGCCCCGCTTCACCATCAGCTGAACCGGCGTGGTGTTGGCCTTGGAGGCGGTGATGGCTTCGGCGATCGCGGCGGCGTTGGCGGCGCGACCGTTCACGGCGACGACTTCCCAGCCCGAGGTCAGGCCCGCCTCGAAGGCGGGGGAGCCCCAGCGGACGCCGGTGATGCGGTTGGAGGCGTTGAGGGACAGGCCCAAGGAATACTGGAAGTCGACGCGTCCCAGCTCGGTGTTCAGGGCGCGCGAATAGGCGTTCGGCGTCTCGCGCCAGACCAGCCGGTAACCGCCGCGTTCAATGCCGGCCAGCGGCCCGTGCGCCTCGGGGCCGACGGCGTCGAGGCGGTCGCGCAGGAAACCGGCCCAGTCGTTCTGCTCCACGCCGTTCAGGGTCGAGGTGACATCGGTGAAGGTGTAGGGCGCGGGATCCCAGTTGCCGTCCTGGACTCCGAAGAACGCCCGGGCGAAATCATCCAGCGAGCGCCGGCCGCCCGACTGCTCCCGGATCAGGGTGTCGGCATCCAGCCAGATCATGGCGCCTTCGCGATAATAGTCCTCGGCCCGCTGGCGGCTGGGCCAGGGCTGGGGCCGACGCTGGGCGATGATCGGGTCGTTGGTGGTGTCCTGCATGGCCCGCCAGGCGCGACCGGGATTGTCGTCGGCGTAGGTCGCGGCGGTATTGGCGAACACGTCCAGCGCCTGCTGCTTGGTCATCAGTCCGGCGCGGGCGGTCAGGATCAGGCCCCAGTACTGAGTCTGGCCCTCATAGACCCAGAGCAGGGAGTTCTGCAGCGGCTCGTTGAGGGTCGGGGTCAGCTGGTCCGCGGGCCGGCGCCACTTGCCGTTCCAGCTGTGGGTGTACTCGTGACCCAGCAGGTCGCGGTCGGCTAGGGTTCCGGTCGGGTCGGTGAAGTATTTGGTGTCGACGCTGTTCTCGGATGAGCGCTGGTGCTCGAGCCCGATGCCGCCGAGGCGATCGGTGACGGCCAGCAGGAAGTCATAGTGATTATAATGCCGGGCGCCGAACAGCCGGTCGGCCTGCCGCACCAGCTCGCGGTGCTGCCCGATATGGGCCTCGGTGGCGGCGAGTTGTTCCGCGCTGTCCGCCACGACGTTCAGACGCACCGGCGAGCGGCCGCCCGGATCAAGGTCGATCTGACGGTAGTGGACGCCCGCGAACAGGGGGCTGTCGGCGAAATGCTCAAGGGTGATCGGGGCGAAGGTCGCCACCCCGTTCTCGAAGGACTGCGTCTCCAGCGCCGTGCCGTACTGCCAGCCCGCCGGCAGGCGCAGGGTCGGCTGGAAGGTGATCCGGCGGGAGTAGTAGCCGGCCGGATAGAGCAGGGCTTTCTCCCACTGGATGTTCAGCATCTCGTCGGTGATGACCACCCGGCCCTGGGATCCGTCCAGCGGCGTCAACCATTTGAAGTCGACCTCGACCGACGACACGCCCGCCGGCACCTCGACCTGGAAGGCGTTGGTGTTGACCGTGTTGCGCACCCAGCGCAGGGGCCGCCCGTTGGCCGTGATCCGCAGGTCCGCGATGTCGTCCACCGGGCCGACCGGTCCGTGATTGCCCGGCAGCCACTGGGGGTAGAGCAGGATCAGGGGGCCGGGCGCGGCGACCGGAACGGTCTGTTTCACCGAGACGATGCGGCGATCGATGTCCGTGGCGTCCACCGTGATGCCGATCACGCCGGGATAGGGCGCGTCGCGCGGCGTGGGGATCGGGGCGAGGGCCACCGGAAGCGCCGGCGTGCCGACCTGGGCCAGGGTGGGAGACGCGCCCAGCAGGAGCGCCGCGGCGCAGGCGGAGACGAGCAGGCGGGCGGATGGACGCATGAGGGACTCGCAGGCAGGGCAAACCGGGGGGTGCAGATCACTTCGCCCTGACGCGGGGGTCAACCCGGCGAGGCTGATACGATATTACAATCCTGTCATCTCGCGCTGGCGAGCGCCGCCAGAAGGGCGGCGTGGAAGACCTCGGGCGCCTCGACCTGGGGCGAGTGGCCGAGGTCCGGGAAGGCGATCAGCCGGGCCTGCGGGATGGCCTCCACGGTCCGCCGGCCGAGCTGGTCGTAGCGACCCAGCCGCGCCTGAACCTCGGGCGTGGCGCGGGCGGCGCCCGGAGCGGTGCGATCCGTTTCGCCGATGAAGAGCAGGGTCGGGACCCGCAGGGCCGGCAACTCGTGCACGACGGGCTGGGTGAAGATCATGTCGGAGGTCTGCGCCTGGTTCCAGGCGACGATCTCGCCGCCCGGCCCCGCGTACAGTCCGGCCAGCATGGCCACCGGTTCGTCATACCGGTCCCGCCAGTCGCCGTCGTAGTAGAAGCGGCGCTGATAGGCCTTGATGCTGTCGAAGGTGGCGCCTCGCTCGGCGGCGAAGGCGTCGTCCAGCCCGGCGCGGGGGACGCCCTCGGCCTGCCAGTCCTCCAGCCCGATCGGGTTGACCAGAACCAGCCGCGAGACGGCCTCCGGGTTCTGCAGGGCGTAACGGACGCCCAGCATGCCGCCCATGGAGTGACCCATCACGATCGGCCGCTCGACGCCGAGACTGTCCAGCAAGGCGCGGGTGTTGGCGGCCAGCTGGGGCAGGGAGAACTGGTAGGCCCCGGGCTTGGACGATTTGCAGAAGCCGACCTGATCCACGGCGACGACGCGATAGCCGTCGCCGGTCAGGGCGTTGATGGTCGGGGCCCAGGTGGCGGCGCAGAAATTCTTGCCGTGGAGCAGGACGACCGTCCTGCCGTTCGGCGCACCGGTCGGCGCGACGTCCATATAGGCCATCTCCAGCGTCTGGCGCTGCGAGGTGAAGGCGTAGATGTGGACGGGGAAGGGGTAGTCGTAGCCCTCCAGCCGCGGGCCGTAGACCGGATGGACCGCCGTCTGCGCCTGCACAGCCGGCGCGACGACACCCAGGAGGGCGACGATGACACCCGCGAGGGGGAGGGAGCGAAGCATGGGCGGCCTTTCGCGGTGATCGGACGGCGTCGGCCGGCCGCTCGGGTCAGGACGCCGGCTTTACTTCCAGCAGATCCACCGTGAACAACAGGGTCGAGTTGGGCGGCAATTCGTCGCCGCCGATCCACCGCTCGCCGTAGCCGAGCGACGGCGGGATGACGAACTCGAACCGCTCGCCCTCGCGCATCAGGCCGACGCCTTCGGTCCAGCCCCGGATGACCCGGTTGAGGGGGAACTCGGTCGGTTCATTGCGCGACCAGGAGCTGTCGAACTCCCGCCCGTCGATGAAGGTCCCGCGATAGTGGACGCGAACGGTGTCGGTGGCGGCGGGCTGACGGCCCTCGGGGCTGGCGCGGCCGATGCGGCGGTACTGCAGGCCGCTGGCGGTGGTGGTCCAGCCCTTCTGCGCGCCGTTCCAGTCGAGATAGGCCCGGTTTCCGGCGTCCCAGTTGGCCTGGCTCGACTCGCCGACGGGGGCGCGGACGACCGAGGTCGGGGCGGTCCGTTCCGCCGGCCCAGAGGCGCAGGCGGACAGGCCGAGGACGGCGAGGGCGAACGTGGCGGCGGGGGCGATCAGGGGGCGCGTCATAAGGTGACGCTAGCGGGAGTTGGCGGGGACGGGAAGGGACCCCATATGCGCCGGCGGCAACGGGCGTTTCGGGCGGGGCAAGCCGAATTCCGACAGGGCGCGAAGTTTTTCCACAGCGACCTTTATTTCGCCGTCAAAGCGAGTATATCAGCCCGTTCCGCTAACTCCGTATGAGTCTGCGCGAAAGCGCCGAGGCCCGGTTTGTCGCCCTCCGACCGGTGCGAAGGCGCGCTCCTCCCCAAGGGAGCCTTACAATTCAGGTGTCCTGGGACCGCAAGGCCCGAGGGTGGACGCCGAAACCGATTGTCACGGATCGCCACCCGGCGGCCCGTGGCTGCTGCATTTGAAACGAGCTGCCCGGCTCGTATTGGGAAGACAGAATGGCCAAGTCCAAAGCGGAGCTCACCGTCAACGGTCAGTTCCTCACCGCCACCTCGTTCACCGGCAAGAAGCGCATCCGTCACTCGTTCGGTCGCATTCCGGAAGCGGTGCAGATGCCGAACCTGATCGAGGTTCAGCGCGCGTCGTACGAACAGTTCCTCCAGCGCGAGAGCCGTCCGGGCCTGCGCACCGATGAGGGCATCGAGGCGGTCTTCAAGTCGGTCTTCCCGATCAAGGACTTCAACGAACGCGCCATCCTCGAGTACGTCTCCTACGAGTTCGAGGAGCCCAAGTACGACGTCGAGGAGTGCATCCAGCGCGACATGACCTTCGCCGCGCCGCTGAAGGTCAAGCTGCGCCTGATCGTGTTCGAGATGGACGAGGAGACCGGCGCGCGTTCGGTCAAGGACATCAAGGAGCAGGACGTCTACATGGGCGACATCCCGCTCATGACGGACAAGGGCACCTTCATCGTCAACGGGACCGAGCGGGTGATCGTGTCCCAGATGCACCGTTCGCCGGGCGTCTTCTTCGACCACGACAAGGGCAAGACGCACAGCTCGGGCAAGCTGCTGTTCGCCGCGCGCGTGATCCCGTACCGCGGTTCGTGGCTGGACTTCGAGTTCGACGCCAAGGACATCGTCTATGTCCGTATCGACCGTCGTCGCAAGCTGCCGGCCTCGACCTTCCTGATGGCCCTGGGCATGGACGGCGAGGAAATCCTCAAGACCTTCTACGAGACCGTGCCCTACGAGAAGCGCGGCGAAGGCTGGGTCACGCCGTACAAGGCCGAACGCTGGCGCGGTGTGAAGCCGGAGTTCGATCTGGTCGACGCGGACACCGGCGAGGTGATCGCCGCCGCCGGCACCAAGATCAGCGCCCGTCAGGCCAAGAAGCTGGGTGACACGACCAAGTCGCTGTCGCTGGCCGCCGACGCCCTGCTGACCCGCTACCTGGCCGCTGACGCGGTCAATTACGAAACCGGTGAAATCTACGCCGAGGCCGGCGACGAGCTGGACCAGGCCGCGATCAACCTGCTGGAAGAGCAGGGCTTCACCACCATCGACGTGCTGGATATCGACCACGTCACGGTCGGCGCCTACATGCGCAACACCCTGCGCATCGACAAGAACACCGGCCGCGAGGACGCGCTGTTCGACGTCTATCGCGTGATGCGTCCGGGCGAGCCGCCGACGCCGGAAGCCGCCGAAGCCATGTTCCAGTCGCTGTTCTTCGACAGCGAGCGCTACGACCTGTCGGCCGTCGGCCGGGTCAAGATGAACATGCGTCTGGAAAGCCCGGAGGTCTCGGACGAGATCCGCGTCCTGCGCAAGGAAGACGTGCTGAAGGTCCTGCAGATCCTGGTCGGCCTGAAGGACGGCCAGGGCGAGATCGACGACATCGACAACCTGGGCAACCGTCGCGTCCGCTCGGTCGGCGAGCTGCTGGAAAACCAGTACCGCGTCGGCCTGCTGCGCATGGAGCGCGCGATCAAGGAGCGCATGAGCTCGGTCGATATCGACACGGTCATGCCGCACGACCTGATCAACGCCAAGCCGGCCGCGGCCGCCGTGCGTGAGTTCTTCGGCAGCTCGCAGCTGTCGCAGTTCATGGACCAGACCAACCCGCTGTCGGAAATCACCCACAAGCGCCGCCTGTCGGCCCTTGGACCGGGCGGTCTGACCCGCGAGCGCGCCGGCTTCGAAGTCCGCGACGTGCACCCGACCCACTACGGCCGGATCTGCCCGATCGAGACGCCGGAAGGTCCGAACATCGGCCTGATCAACTCGCTGGCCACCCACGCCCGCGTGAACAAGTACGGCTTCATCGAAAGCCCCTACCGTCGCGTGAAGGACGGTCAGGCCCAGGCTGAGGTGGTCTACATCTCGGCCATGGAGGAGTCGAAGTACACGATCGCCCAGGCGAACATCGAACTGAAGGACGGTCAGATCGTCGACGATCTGGTCCCGGGCCGGATCAACGGTGAATCCCAGCTGCTGACCAAGGAAACGGTCGACATGATGGACGTGTCGCCGAAGCAGGTCGTTTCGGTCGCCGCCGCCCTGATCCCGTTCCTGGAAAACGACGACGCCAACCGCGCCCTGATGGGCGCGAACATGCAGCGTCAGGCCGTGCCGCTGGTCCAGTCGGACGCGCCGCTGGTCGGCACCGGCATGGAAGCCGTCGTGGCCGTGGATTCCGGCGCCGTCGTGGTCGCCCGTCGTGAAGGCGTCGTCGAGCAGATCGACGGCACCCGTATCGTCGTGCGCGCCACCGGTGAACTGGAGCCGGGCCGCTCGGGCGTCGACATCTACCGCCTGTCGAAGTTCCAGCGTTCGAACCAGTCGACCTGCATCAACCAGCGCCCGATCGTGCGCGTGGGCGACGCGGTGAAGGCCGGCGACGTGATCGCCGACGGCCCGTCGACGGATCTGGGCGAACTGGCCCTGGGCCGCAACGCCCTCGTCGCCTTCATGCCGTGGAACGGCTACAACTTCGAAGACTCGATCCTGATCTCGGAGCGCATCGTGCGCGACGACATCTTCACGTCGATCCACATCGACGAATTCGAGGTCATGGCCCGCGACACCAAGCTCGGGCCGGAAGAAATCACCCGCGATATCCCGAACGTCGGTGAGGAAGCCCTGCGCAACCTCGACGAGGCCGGCATCGTGGCCATCGGCGCCGAGGTCCAGCCGGGCGACATCCTGGTCGGCAAGGTGACGCCGAAGGGCGAAAGCCCGATGACCCCGGAAGAGAAGCTGCTGCGCGCCATCTTCGGCGAGAAGGCTTCGGACGTCCGCGACACCTCGCTGCGTCTGCCGCCCGGCGTCGCCGGCACCATCGTCGACGTGCGCGTCTTCAACCGCCACGGCGTCGACAAGGACGAGCGCGCCATGGCGATCGAACGTGCCGAGATCGAACGCCTGGGCAAGGACCGCGACGACGAGCTCAAGATCCTCGAGCGCAACGTCTACGGCCGCCTGCAGCCGCTGCTGCTGGGCAAGACCGCCGTCTCGGGTCCGAAGGGTCTGGGCCGCGGCGAGGTCACCCTCGAGAAGCTGGGTGAGCTGTCCAAGGGTCTGTGGTGGCAGATCGCCCTCGACGACGAGAAGGCGATGGGCGAGCTGGAGGCCATGAAGAAGCAGTTCGAGGACGCCAAGAAGGCCCTCGACCGCCGCTTCGAGGATAAGGTCGAGAAGCTGCAGCGCGGCGACGAACTGCCTCCGGGCGTGATGAAGATGGTCAAGGTCTTCGTCGCCGTGAAGCGCAAGCTTCAACCGGGCGACAAGATGGCCGGCCGTCACGGCAACAAGGGCGTCATCTCCAAGATCCTGCCGATCGAGGACATGCCGCACCTGGAAGACGGCACCTCGGTGGACGTCGTTCTGAACCCGCTGGGCGTGCCCTCGCGCATGAACATCGGCCAGATCTTCGAAACCCACCTGGGCTGGGCCGCCGCCGGTCTCGGCAAGCAGATCCAGGGCCTGCTGGAAGCCTGGCAACAGGGCGGCCAGAAGCAGGCGCTGATCGACCATCTGTCGGACGTCTACGGCAAGGACACCCCGCTGCCGCAGGACGAGGAAGAGCTGGTCGAGCTGGCCCGCAACCTGTCGAAGGGCGTTCCGTTCGCGACCCCGGTCTTCGACGGTGCGCACATCTCGGACATCGAGGACCTGCTGGAGAAGGCCGGTCTGGACCGTTCGGGCCAGTCGATCCTGTTCGACGGTCAGACGGGCGACCAGTTCAAGCGTCCGGTCACGGTCGGCTACATCTACATGCTGAAGCTGCACCACCTGGTCGACGACAAGATCCACGCCCGCTCCATCGGGCCGTACTCGCTCGTCACCCAGCAACCGCTGGGCGGCAAGGCGCAGTTCGGCGGCCAGCGCTTCGGTGAAATGGAAGTGTGGGCGCTGGAAGCCTACGGTGCGGCCTACACCCTGCAGGAAATGCTGACGGTGAAGTCCGACGACGTGGCCGGCCGGACCAAGGTCTACGAGGCGATCGTCCGCGGCGACGACAGCTTCGAGGCGGGCATCCCCGAGTCGTTCAACGTGCTCGTGAAGGAAATGCGCTCGCTGGGCCTGAACGTGGAGCTGGAGAACGGCTGACGCGAGTGAAGAGTGAGTGGTGAGGAGTGAGTAGGGCGAGGCCCCGCTCATTTCCTCCTACTCAGTACTCACTGCCACCGTTCACCTGATCCACACTGAATTTTACGCGGCCCTCCCGCCGCAGAAGGAACTGACAGATGAACCAGGAAGTCCTGAACATCTTCAACCCGGTCCCGGTCACCCCGACCTTCGACCAGATCCGCATCGCCCTGGCCTCGCCGGAGAAGATCCGCTCGTGGTCGTTCGGCGAGATCAAGAAGCCGGAAACCATCAACTACCGCACGTTCAAGCCCGAGCGTGACGGCCTGTTCTGCGCCCGTATCTTTGGCCCGACCAAGGACTACGAATGCCTGTGCGGCAAGTACAAGCGCATGAAGTACAAGGGCATCATCTGCGAGAAATGCGGTGTTGAAGTCACCCTGGCCCGCGTCCGTCGCGAGCGCATGGGTCACATCGAACTGGCCTCGCCGGTCGCCCACATCTGGTTCCTGAAGTCGCTGCCGTCGCGCATCTCGCTGATGCTCGACATGGCGCTGAAGGACGTCGAGCGCGTCCTGTACTTCGAGAACTACATCGTCACCGAGCCGGGCCTGACCCCGCTGAAGCAGAACCAGCTGCTGACGGAAGACGAGTTCTATCGCTACCAGGAAGAGTTCGGCGACGACGGCTTCACCGCCGAGATCGGCGCCGAGGCCGTCCGCAACCTGCTGATGGGCATCGACCTGAACGCGGAAGCCGAGAAGCACCGCGCCGAGCTGGCCGACAATCCGTCGGAAATGAAGGCCAAGAAGGCGTCCAAGCGCCTGAAGCTGATCGAGGCCTTCCTCGAGTCGGGCAACAAGCCCGAGTGGATGATCCTGAACGTCGTTCCGGTCATCCCGCCGGAACTGCGCCCGCTGGTGCCGCTGGACGGCGGCCGCTTCGCGACCTCGGACCTGAACGACCTGTACCGCCGGGTCATCAACCGGAACAACCGCCTGAAGCGCCTGATCGAGCTGCGCGCGCCGGACATCATCATCCGCAACGAAAAGCGGATGCTGCAGGAATCGGTCGACGCCCTGTTCGACAACGGCCGCCGCGGCCGCGTCATCACCGGCGCCAACAAGCGTCCGCTGAAGTCGCTCGCCGACATGCTGAAGGGCAAGCAGGGCCGCTTCCGTCAGAACCTGCTCGGCAAGCGCGTCGACTACTCGGGCCGTTCGGTCATCACCGTGGGTCCGGAGCTGAAGCTGCACGAGTGCGGCCTGCCGAAGAAGATGGCGCTGGAGCTGTTCAAGCCGTTCATCTACGCGCGTCTGGACGCCAAGGGCCTGTCGGGCACCGTCAAGCAGTCCAAGCGCATGGTCGAGCGCGAGCAGCCGCAGGTGTGGGATATCCTCGACGAGGTCATCCGTGAGCACCCGGTCCTGCTGAACCGCGCCCCGACCCTGCACCGTCTGGGCATCCAGGCCTTCGAACCGAAGCTGATCGAGGGCAAGGCGATCCGCCTGCACCCGCTGGTCTGTACCGCGTTCAACGCCGACTTCGACGGCGACCAGATGGCCGTGCACGTCCCGCTGAGCCTCGAGGCCCAGCTGGAAGCGCGCGTCCTGATGATGTCGACCAACAACATCCTGTCGCCCGCCAACGGCAAGCCGATCATCGTGCCGTCGCAGGACATCGTCCTGGGCCTGTACTACCTGTCGCTGGTCAAGGACGGCGAGCCGGGTGAAGGCAAGCTGTTCGCCAACATGGGCGAAATCGACGCCGCGCTCGACGCCAAGGCCGTGTCGCTTCACACCCGGATCAAGGCCCGCTGGACGGAGATGAACGCCGACGGCGAGACCGTGACCAAGGTCATCGACTCGACCCCGGGCCGGATGAAGCTGGGCGCGCTGCTGCCGCACAACCCGAACATCGGCTACCGCCTGCTCGAGAAGAACCTGACCAAGAAGGAAATCGGCAACCTGATCGATCAGGTCTACCGTCACTGCGGTCAGAAGGCGACGGTCATCTTCGCCGACCAGATGATGCAGCTGGGCTTCCGCGAAGCCGCCAAGGCCGGCATCTCGTTCGGCAAGGACGACATCGTCATTCCGGAAGCCAAGGCCGGTCTGGTCGCGGAAACCCGCACCCAGGTGGAAGAGTACGAGCAGCAGTACGCTGACGGCCTCATCACCAAGGGCGAGAAGTACAACAAGGTCGTCGACGCCTGGGCCAAGGTCACCGACAAGATCGCCGACGCGATGATGGGCGAGATCGCGCAGCCGCGCGTTCTGGCCAAGGGTCAGAACCCGGACATCAACTCCGTCTACATGATGGCCAACTCGGGCGCCCGTGGTTCGCAGGCGCAGATGAAGCAGCTGGGCGGCATGCGGGGCCTGATGGCCAAGCCGTCGGGCGAGATCATCGAGACCCCGATTATCTCGAACTTCAAGGAAGGCCTGACCGTGCTGGAGTACTTCAACTCCACCCACGGCGCCCGTAAGGGTCTGGCCGACACCGCGCTGAAGACCGCCAACTCGGGTTACCTGACCCGCCGTCTGGTGGACGTCGCGCAGGACTCGATCGTCACCGAGGAAGACTGTGGCACGACCCGGGGCATCACCCTGCGCGCCGTGGTCGAGGGCGGCGACGTCCTGGTCTCGCTGGGCCAGCGCGTCCTGGGTCGCTACGCGGCCGAGGACATCAAGGAGCCCGGCGGCGACAAGGTCCTGTTCCCGGCGGACACCTATCTGCAGGAAGAGGAAGTCGAGGTCATCGACGCGGCCGGCGTGCAGTCGATCAAGGTCCGTTCGGCCCTGACGTGTGAAGCCGAAGCCGGCATCTGCGCCATGTGCTACGGCCGTGATCTGGCGCGCGGCACCAATGTGAACATCGGTGAAGCCGTGGGCGTCATCGCCGCCCAGTCGATCGGCGAGCCGGGCACCCAGCTGACCATGCGGACCTTCCACATCGGCGGCACCGCGCAGGTGGCGGAAACCTCGTTCTACGAGGCGACCAACGCCGGTGTGGCCAAGATCAACGGACCGGTCGTCAAGGCCGCGCACGGCGATCTGGTGGCCCTGAGCCGCAACGTGACCGTTGTCGTGACCGTGGACGGCAAGGACCGCGAGACCCACAAGGTCCCGTACGGCGCCCGCATCCGCGTCAAGGACGGCGGCGACATCGCCAAGGGTCAACGCCTGGCCGAGTGGGACCCGTACACCACCCCGATCCTCACCGAAGTCGCCGGTACGGTGCGCTTCGAGGACCTGGTGGAAGGTCTGTCGGTCAAGGAAGAAACCGACGAGGCGACCGGTATCGCCCAGCGCGTCGTCAGCGACTGGCGGGCCTCGCCGCGTGGTTCGGACCTGCGTCCGGCCATGGGCGTGACCCAGGGCGACGCCTACGCCAAGCTGGCCTCGGGCTCTGACGCCCGGTACCTGCTGCCGGTCGGCGCGGTTCTGTCCGTGGCGAACGGCGACGAGGTCAAGCCGGGCGAGATCATCGCCCGCGTTCCGACCGAAGGCGCCAAGACCCGCGACATCACCGGCGGTCTGCCGCGCGTCGCCGAACTGTTCGAAGCCCGCCGTCCGAAGGACTGCGCCGTCATCGCCGAAATGGATGGCCGCGTTGAGTTCGGCCGCGACTACAAGAACAAGCGCCGCATCAAGATCACCCCGGAGCCGGATGCCGACGGCAACCAGGCCGAGGCGGTGGAATTCCTGATCCCGAAGGGCAAGCACATCTCCGTCCACGACGGCGATCTGATCCAGAAGGGCGACTACATCATCGACGGCAACCCGGATCCGCACGATCTGCTGCGCATCCAGGGCGTCGAGGCGCTGGCCGAGTATCTGGTGAACGAAGTGCAGGAGGTCTACCGACTGCAGGGCGTGCCGATCAACGACAAGCACATCGAGGTCATCGTCCGTCAGATGCTGCAGAAGGTGGAAGTGCTGGATTCGGGTGAGACCACCCTGATCCGCGGCGACACCGTCGAAGTGGCGGAAGCGGCGCTCGAGAACGCCAAGGTCGAGAAGCGTGGCGGTCGTGTCGCCACCACGCAGCCGGTCCTGCTGGGCATCACCAAGGCGTCGCTGCAGACCCGCAGCTTCATCTCGGCGGCGTCGTTCCAGGAGACCACCCGCGTCCTCACCGACGCTTCGGTCAACGGCAAACGCGACACCCTGGAAGGCCTGAAGGAAAACGTCATCGTCGGCCGTCTGATCCCGGCCGGTACGGGCGCCTACCTGCGCAGCCTGCAGAAGATCGCCAACGAGCGTGACGCCGAGCTGACGCAAGCCCGCGAAGACGCGGTCGAGCCGCTGCCGGCCGATCTGGCCCTGGAGCTGGAGCAGTCGGAAGGCTGATCCGGGTCACGGACCTGAACTGAAAGAGGGGCGGCGTCGAAAGGCGCCGCCCTTTCTTTTTGCCCGGCGATCTACTCGCGACTGAAGCCGCCGCCGCCGGGCGTCAGGGGCTGGTCTGCGGCGCGGCCGCCGTCGCGACGGGTGCGGACATTGGACGTCGAGTCCGGACGGAGCGACGGGTCCAGATGGGCGCCGGCCACGCCCATCCCGAAGTTCGAGCCCGGGCCGTCCTGCGGGCCGACGACGCCCGTGCCGCCGGCGAGCGGACGGCGGCGGGCCTCATACTGGGCGAGGGCCGCGGCGCCCTCGCGGGCGAAGCGCGCGTCGCGTTCCGGATTGCCGGTGCCGCTGATCGGCGGGGCGGCGGCGGCGCGTTCGCCAAACCGGTCCTCGCAGATGCGGCGTTCATCCGGGCTCAGCAGCTGCGGGCTCGCGCAGCCCGGACCGCGCGTGCGCAGGCCTCTCCCGACCCGGTCGCCCAGGGTCTCGGGCCGCACCTGCCAGGCCCCGGCGTCCGGCGGCGGAGCCGGCGCGCCCGGGGCGACGGCCCGGGGCGAGGGCGGAGACGGCGGTTGATCCTCCTCGTCCTCATCGCGCGGGCGGGGCAGGGGGAGCCCCAGGAAGGTGGGGCGGCTCTCCGTGGTGGAAGGGGCGGCCTCGACCGGCGCCGGGGTCGGCTGGACGCGCGGACGGGGCGTCTCGTCCTCCAGCAGGGGGCGAGGCTCGATCTCGAGGTAGAGGGGCTGTGGCGCGTCCGGCAGGCGCGGCGGATCAACAGTCAGAACCCGCAGGCCGAGGCCGCCGAGGATCAGGAGGTGGGCGAGGGCGGAAACACCGATCAGCGCCGGCTTGCGCCAGCGTCGCTGTATCCCGGTCCGGAGCTCCAGGCGCCCGCTCATCCATCCTCCCTGTCAGACCGGCAGGTGATCGGTCGAGCGTGGCGGTATTGGGGCCGCGCAGCGCCCTTGACCTGACGGCCCCGCGCGCGTAGAAGCCGCCCACTTTCGAGAAGGATGTCTCCGGACCTCCGTCGAGATCGAGACAATCGAGCGAACGGGCTGTTGCCCGCCGGAACGTCCAAAGCGCACGTTCCGGCTTTTGCGTTTGTCGCGGTCAAGGCTCGGAACCTCACCCGAGGGCGGCTCCCGCCGTCCGAAAAGAAGGCTCACCGGGGCGCTCCGGCCGAAAGGCACACGCCCCCATCGACTAGAAGAGAACGAGTACTCGATGCCGACTATCAACCAGCTGATCCGCAAGCCGCGCGCCCCCAAGCCGGTCCGTAACAAGGTCCCGGCCCTGAAGGGTTGCCCGCAACGCCGCGGCGTCTGCACCCGCGTCTACACCACGACCCCGAAGAAGCCGAACTCGGCGCTTCGTAAGGTCGCCAAGGTCCGTCTGACCACCGGCATCGAAGCCGTGTGCTACATCCCGGGCGAAGGCCACAACCTGCAGGAGCACTCGGTGGTGCTGATCCGCGGCGGCCGCGTGAAGGACCTTCCGGGCGTTCGCTACCACATCCTGCGCGGCGTGCTCGACACGCAGGGCGTCAAGGACCGCAAGCAGCGCCGTTCGCACTACGGCGCCAAGCGTCCGAAGTAAGCGACCGCTTCACTCCATTCGCCGGTCCGCGCCCCAGGGGTGGCGGACCGGCCGTACGATACGACTTTAGAAGGCTGAGCCCATGTCCCGTCGCCACCGCGCCCAGAAGCGTGAAGTCCTGCCGGATCCCAAGTACAAGGATCTGACCGTCACCAAGTTCATGAACTACGTCATGTACGAAGGTAAGAAGGCCGTCGCCGAAAACATCGTGTACGGCGCCTTCGACATCCTGGCCGAGAAGAAGAAGGACCAGGAAGCCGTCGCGACCTTCCACAGCGCGCTGGAAAACGTCGCCCCGGCGGTCGAAGTCCGTTCGCGTCGCGTCGGCGGCGCCACCTACCAGGTGCCGGTCGAAGTTCGTCCGGACCGCCGCAAGGCCCTGGCCATCCGTTGGCTGGTGAACGCCGCCCGCAACCGCGGCGAAAACACCATGACCGAAAAGCTGGCGGCCGAGCTGCTGGACGCTTCGAACAACCGCGGCACCGCCGTGAAGAAGCGCGAAGACACCCACAAGATGGCTGAAGCCAACCGCGCCTTCAGCCACTACCGCTGGTAAGACTTTCGGGAGGCCGACCGGCTTCCTATTTACGTGACTATCCGGCGCGGGCGGTTTGAGCTAAATCGCCCGCGCTCGCTTATCCGAACATTCCCGAGGCGCGTTTCCGCGCCGCATCTGACCGCAAGGCACGCTCTCATGCCCCGCACGCATAAAATCGAAGACTACCGCAACTTCGGCATCATGGCGCACATCGACGCCGGCAAGACGACGACGACCGAGCGGATCCTGTATTACACCGGCAAGAGCCACAAGATCGGTGAAGTCCACGACGGCGCCGCCACCATGGACTGGATGGACCAGGAGCAGGAACGCGGCATCACCATCACGTCGGCCGCGACGACCGCGTTCTGGAACGACAAGCGCCTGAACATCATCGACACCCCCGGCCACGTGGACTTCACCATTGAAGTCGAGCGTTCGCTGCGCGTCCTCGACGGCGCCGTGACCGTGCTGGACGGCAACGCGGGCGTTGAGCCGCAGACCGAAACCGTCTGGCGTCAGGCCGACAAGTACCGCGTGCCGCGCATCGTCTTCGTCAACAAGATGGACAAGATCGGCGCCGACTTCGACAAGTCGGTCGAGTCGATCCGCGACCGTCTGGGCGCCAAGGCCGTGCCGATCCAGTTCCCGATCGGCGCCGAAAGCGAGCTGAAGGGCCTCGTCGACCTGGTCCGCATGAAGGCGGTTGTCTGGGACAACGACGGCCTGGGCGCGTCGTACCGCGACGAGGAAATCCCGGCTGATCTGGTCGACAAGGCCAACGAAGCCCGCCAGTACCTGATCGACAACGCCGTCGAACTCGACGACGAGGCGATGGAAGCCTACCTCGAGGGCAACGAGCCCGACGAAGCGACCATCAAGAAGTGCATCCGCAAGGCCGTGCTGACCGGCGCCTTCTACCCGATCCTCTGCGGCTCGGCCTTCAAGAACAAGGGCGTGCAACCGCTGCTGGACGCCGTCGTCGACTACCTGCCGTCGCCGATCGACATCCCGCCGACCCCGGGCATCGACTACAAGACCGAAGAGCCGGTGACCCGCAAGGCGTCGGACGAGGAGCCCCTGTCGGTTCTGGCCTTCAAGATCATGGACGACCCCTTCGTCGGCTCGATCACCTTCTGCCGCATCTATTCGGGCAAGATGGAAACGGGCATGGGCCTGCTGAACTCGTCGCGCGACAAGAAGGAGCGTGTCGGCCGCATGCTGCTGATGCACTCGAACAACCGCGAGGACATCAAGGAAGCCTACGCCGGCGACATCGTCGCCCTGGCCGGCCTGAAGGAAACCCGCACCGGCGACACCCTGTGCGACCCGATCAAGAACCCGGTCATCCTGGAGCGCATGGAGTTCCCGGCGCCGGTGATCGAGATCGCCGTCGAGCCGAAGTCGAAGGCGGACCAGGAAAAGCTGGGCGTCGCCCTGGCCAAGCTGGCCTCGGAAGACCCGTCCTTCACCGTTTCGACCGACCACGAGTCGGGCCAGACGATCCTGAAGGGCATGGGTGAGCTGCACCTGGACATCAAGATCGACATCCTGAAGCGCACCTACAAGGTGGAAGCCAACATCGGCGCGCCGCAGGTGGCCTACCGTGAATCGATCAGCCGCAAGGCCGAGATCGACTACACGCACAAGAAGCAGACCGGTGGTACGGGTCAGTTCGCCCGCGTCATGATCACCTTCGAGCCGGGCGAACCCGGTTCGGGCTTCGTGTTCGAGTCGGCCATCGTCGGCGGCGCCGTGCCGAAGGAATACATCCCGGGCGTCGAGAAGGGCCTGGAATCGGCCAAGGACAACGGCCTGCTGGCCGGCTTCCCGCTGATCGACTTCAAGGCGACCCTGACCGACGGCAAGTTCCACGACGTCGACTCCAGCGTGCTGGCGTTCGAAATCGCGGCCCGCGCCGCCTTCAAGGAACTGCGCACCCAGGGCGGACCGAAGCTGCTGGAACCGATCATGGCCGTCGAGGTCGTGACCCCGGAAGAGTATCTGGGTTCGGTCATCGGCGACCTGAACGGCCGTCGCGGCATGATCCAGGGTCAGGACATGCGCGGCAACGCCACCGTCGTGAACGCCTTCGTGCCGCTGGCCAACATGTTCGGCTATGTGAACACGCTGCGCGGCATGTCGCAGGGCCGCGCCGCCTTCACCATGCAGTACGACCACTACGAAGCGGTGCCGCAACACGTCGCCGACGAAGTGATCAAGAAGTACAGCGCCTAAGCACCAACCAATCCCGGCGGGCCTTCGGGTCCGCCGGACCCCTGAAAACCCCAAGGACTGAAGCCCCCTTTTTCAGGGGACGGAGAGAAGAGAATGGCCAAGGAAAAGTTCGAACGCACCAAGCCGCACTGCAACATCGGCACGATCG
>NZ_JBLYQK010000007.1:0-123910 GCF_048799765.1 Brevundimonas sediminis | reverse complement strand
GCCCGGGCCTGATCGGCGGCGGCGGTGCGGCGGGCGGCGGCGTCGTTGGCGGCCGCCACCTGCGCGCCGGTCGGATCGGGCAGGGTGTCCAGCGCGGCCAAGGGCTGTGCGTTCAGGTCGTTGGGTCCGATCAGTTGCCCGAAGTCCTCGAACATGATCACCCGAACATAGTCGATCGCGCCCCGGTCGCTGAACAGCTTCACCCGCCAGGACCCGTCGATACCCCGGGCTGCCACGCCGATCGGCACGCCACGCGGGAAGGCTCCGCCGTCACCCGATGTCAGAATACGGTCGCCCGGTCGGACCGAGCCGACGCCACGGACAAACTCCAGCCGGGGATTGCCCGAACCGTCGCCGGTGAGGATCGCCCGCGCGTCCGTGCGATCCACGAGAACCGGGGTGCGGCTGGCCACGTCGGTCAGCAGGAGCATGCGGCTGACGTTGCCCGAGGTCCCGACGACGCGGCCGACCAGGCCATGCTCGTTGATCACCGGATTGCCGACCTTGACCCCCTGCCCCGCCCCGACATCCAGCAGTCGGGCGTTGGAGAAGGGACCGCGCGAGTCCGACACCGATCGCGCCGTCTGCATCGGCACTTCGGGCTCGGGCCGCAGGCCCAGCATCGCCTCGTAGCGGGCGTTGATGTTCTTCAGGGCGATGGCCTGGTCCCGCCAGGGCTCAAGATCCGCCAGTTCCTTCTTGAGGCGACGGTTCTCGGACACGGCGAAGAAATAGCCGCCGACATAATCGCTGACGTGGCCGAACCAGCGGACCGGCGCGGCGAACACGCCGCCCACGGGGCCCGAGACGGTCTCCACTCCGGCGCGTGTCGGCTGGTAGGGCGAGGCCTCGGCGCCGTTATCGCTGACCAGAAGCAGCACCGCGCCCACCGCCGCGACAGCGACAGCCACGGCCGCGGTCCAGACCAGCGGCACCTTGATGTTCTCGAACGGTCCGTCGCGAAACGCCACGGCGCGCCTTCCTCAGAATAGGGAATCGGCGGGACGCCCCCGCCGATATGTCGAGCCTATCGCAAAATCCGCGCCAGTTGGAAACCGGCGTATCCCGCGCGATGAAAGGGATTTGAGGCCTTCTCCGGAACCGGGCCCTAGAGGGCCGAGTCCAGCACGCCCTTCATCCAGCGCGGATGTTCGAGCACACGGCCGCAGCCGATGGCCACGCACGAGAGGGGGTCGTCGGCGACCGAGACCGGCAGGCCGGTGTGATCGCGGATTTCGGCGTCGAGGCCGCGCAGCAGCGCGCCGCCGCCGGTCAGCATGATGCCCTTGTCGGCGATGTCGGCGGCCAGTTCCGGCGGGGTGGCTTCCAGGGCCACCTTCACGGCTTCCACGATCTGCGAGACCGGCTCGGCCAGGGCTTCGGCGGCCTGGCGCTCCGAGATGCGGACCTCGCGCGGCACGCCCTGCATCAGGTCACGGCCCTTCACGTCGATCGACAGGCCTTCGCCGTCGGCCGGGATGCGGGCAGTGCCGATGTCCTTCTTGATGCGCTCGGCGGTGGTTTCGCCGATCAGCAGGTTATGGTTGCGGCGCATGTACGAGATGATCGCCTCGTCCATCTTGTCGCCGCCGACGCGCACCGAGCGCGAATAGACGATGCCCGACAGCGACAGCACGGCCACCTCGGTGGTGCCGCCGCCGATGTCGACGACCATCGAGCCGGTCGGCTCGTGGATCGGCAGGCCGGCGCCGATTGCGGCGGCCATCGGCTCGTCGATCAGGCCCACGCGGCGGGCGCCGGCGTTCAGGCAGGAATCATTGATCGCGCGGCGTTCCACGGCGGTGGCGCCCGACGGCACGCAGACGATGATCTTCGGGTTCACGAAGCCGCGACGGTTATGCACCTTGCGGATGAAGTGCTTGATCATTTCCTCGGCGACTTCGAAGTCGGCGATGACCCCGTCCCGCATCGGACGAATGGCTTCCATATGGCCCGGCGTGCGGCCCAGCATCTGCTTCGCTTCGATGCCGACGGCGTGGACGATCTTGCGGCCGCCCACGTTCCGGAGGGCGACAACCGACGGTTCGTTCAGAACGATGCCCTTGCCCTTCATGTAGATGAGGGTGTTGGCGGTGCCGAGATCGATGGCGATGTCGTTCGAGATCGAGCCGAAGAGGTGGGAGAACATGGGCGCGGGATACCGTTCGTTCGGGCCTTGAGGGCGTGCGTTTAACTCGATCCGCTTCGGCGACGCCCCGGCGTCACGTATCCCCTACGCGCCGCCTCCTGATCGTCTTCGCCTGACCGACCGATGGCTCGTTTGCCCGTGTGCGCGGGGGATTACAAGCCCCGTGAGCACAGCTTGGTCCCGGAACGGGGACAGGCCGTTCACGATAGTGTCAAGCGCTCCCCGCCCCGGCCGCCGCCGGGACGTCCCGGCGCTCCGGGTACGGACGATCAACGAGCGCCGGTCTCAGCTCTCAGGCGCCCCCGCGGCCTTCTCTCGCCGCTTCACGAACTCGCGCACCGCCAGCATCAGCCCCAGCCACACCACGGCCACCGCCGCGAGGATCAGGGAGGTCCAGACGCCGTCGCCGCTGACCGCCGACACCACAGCCCCGCCGAAGAAGGCCACCAGCGCCGTCTTGGGCAACACGCCCAGCGCGCATCCGGCCAGATAGGTCCAGAAATTCGCCCGCGTCGCGCCGAAAGCCATGTTGACCACGATGAAGGGCGCCGACGGCACATTGCGGATCATGAAGCTGGCGTAGAAGGCGTTTCGCCCGACGAACCGCTTCAGCCGGTCCAGGGTCCGGCTGTCCATCCGGTCGATCAGCCGCGCGGTCGGGCCACGCCCCAGCCAGTAGGTCACCCCCGCCGACACCACCGTCGCCACCCAGCTGTAGACAAAGCCCAGGTTCGGCCCGAAGGCGACCACGCAGGCGGCGATCAGGATGAATTGCGGCGCGCCGATGAAGGCCGACACCACAAACAGCACCACCGTCGCCGCGAACGCCCACGGACTGCCCGCATACCCCTGCAGCCAGGCCTCCAGCTTCTCCTCGGCGTCCAGCCCCAGCTGCGTCTTGCCCAACGCCAGCAGGCCGAGCGTCGCGCCCAGCAGCAGCACGGTCGCCAGCACCACCTTCCAGCGGCGGGCCTCCATGTTCAGGATGAAGTCGAGGATGCGGCGCAAGGGTCTGGTCCGGCTCAGTTCACGTCATTTGCACGGACACCCCCTGCCCGTTCAAGCGCCCTGATCCAGCATCCGCTCCAGCGTCGGCAGTTCGTCGGCCTCGGCGGCGGGTTTGTCCCAGCGGATGCGGTGGATGCGGGGGAAGCGCATGGCGACGCCCGACTTGTGGCGTTTCGAGCGCTGCAGCCCCTCGAAGGCGATCTCCAGAACCAGTCCGAAGTCCCGCCCCGCCCTGACCGACCGCACCGGCCCGAACCGCTCGACGGTGTGGTCCCGGACGAACTTGTCCAGCTGCTTCAGCTCCTCGTCGGTGAAGCCGAAATAGGCCTTGCCCACGGGCGTCAGGGCCGGAACGCCGTCCGCGCCCTCGGTCCAGACGCCGAAGGTGAAGTCGGAATAGAAGCTGGATCGCTTCCCGTGCCCGCGCTGGGCGTACATCAGCACTGCGTCGATCAGATGCGGATCGCGCTTCCATTTGAACCACGGCCCCTTGGGGCGGCCCGCCTCATAGACACTGTCCAGCCGCTTGAGCATCAGCCCCTCGGCCACGAGCGGATCGCCCCCCGGCGGATCGGCGCGGATGGCGGCCAGCGCCTCCCAGCTGTCGAACGGGACCAGAGGCGACAGGTCCAACCGTCCAGAGCCCGCCTCGCCCACGAACTGCTCCAGCCGCGCCCGGCGCTCGATGAACGGCAGGTCGCGCAGGTCCTCGCCGTCGGCGGCCAGCAGGTCATAGGCGCGGATGCCCGCCGGGTGGGCGGCCATCAGCTTGGGATCGGCCACCTTGCGGTTCAGTCGTTGCTGCAGATCGCCGAACGCCCCGACCCGCCCCTCGCGCAGCACCAGCAGTTCGCCGTCAATCACGCCCTCATAGTCCAGCGCCGCCAGCACATCGGGAAAGGCGGGCGAGACGTCCTCGCCGGTCCGGCTGTACAGCCGCTTCACCCCACCCTCGCTGACCGCCTGCACCCGGATGCCGTCCCATTTCCACTCGGCGGCGTAGGCGGAGGGGTCCAGCCGGGCGAAATCGACCGCCTCGTCGATCGGCTGGGCCAGCATGACGGGGCGGAACCGCCCATGCGCCTCGGCCGACGGCCGCTCCGCCTTCCCGTCCAGCCAGGCCAGCAGATCAGCATAGGGCGGGCTCTGGGCGTGCCAGACTTCCTGGATGTCGGCGACCTCCACCCCGCCGAAGTCCGCCGCCGCCTGCCAGGCCAGCCGCGCCGACACCCCGACCCGCAGACCACCGGTGACCAGCTTCAACAGGGCCCAGCGCCCGTCGGCGTCCAGCGCATCCAGCCAGCCTTCCAGCAGTCCCTGCACCGCGCCACGCTTCGCCTCGCGCAGGGCGTCGATCACCTCGGACAGCTCCGGCTCGCGGTTGGCCCCGTGCCGGGCGGGCCAGATCAGGGCCGCCGTCTCGGCCAGATCGCCGACATAGTCATAGGACAGGCGGAACAGCGCCGGATCGACCCGCGCCTCGACCGCCGCCCGGATCATCGCCGGCTTGGCCGCGGTGAACGACAGCGCCCCGGTCAGGGCCGCCAGCGCCCAGCCGCGATCCGGATCCGGCGCCTCGGCCAGATGGTCGCGGATGAGTTTCAGCTTGGCGTTCCGGGACGACGTCAACGACAGCCGGTCCAGCAGGGCGGCGAAGGCGCGCATCAGTCGTCGTCCTCGTCCTCATAGCCCACCAGATGCAGGGCGCGCGCCTTCAGCCCGTTCAGTTCGGCCCAACGGCGAAGGGCGTCATCCCGCCCGTGGGTGATCCAGGTCTCCTGCGGAGACAGTTCGGTCAGGGTGGCGGTCAGCTCGTCCCAGTCGGCATGGTCCGACAGCACCAGCGGCAGCTCCACGCCCCGCTGCCGGGCGCGCGCCCGCACGCTCATCCAGCCCGAGGCGAAGGCCGTCACCGGATCGGGGAAGCGGCGGCTCCAGCGATCGGCGATGGCGGACGGCGGCGCGATGACGATCCGGCCGGCGAAATCCGCCTTCGACCCGGTCGCGGGCGCCAGCGGCCCCAGATCGACGCCGAAATGCTCATACAGCCGGTTCAACCGCTCCAGCGCGCCGTGCACATAGATGGTCTCGTCATAGCCCGCCTCGCGCAGCAGCCGGATCACCCGCTGCGCCTTGCCCAGCGCATAGGCCCCGACCAGATGCGCCCGCTCCGGGAACTGGACGACCGAGCGCAGCAGCCGTCCGATCTCGTGGCTGTCCGGCGGATGGCGGAAGACCGGCAGGCCGAAGGTCGCCTCGGTGATGAAGACATCGCTCGGCACGGGCTCGAACGCCGCGCAGGTCGGATCCCGTCGCCGCTTGTAGTCGCCCGAGGCCGTGATGGTCAGCTCGCCCTGCCGCACCGTCGCCTGCGCCGAGCCCAGCACATGGCCCGCCGGGGCCAGCGACACCTCCACCCCGCCGACCGTCAGCCGCTCGCCATAGGCCAGCGCCTGTGTCGATCCGGCGAAATCCTGCCCGTAGCGCTCGCCCATGATGGCCAGCGTCTCGGGCGTGGCCAGCACGGCCCCATGCCCGGCGCGAGCGTGGTCGGCATGGCCATGGGTGATGACGGCGCGCTCCACCGGCCCCGGCGGGTCGATGAAGAACCCGCCCTCGGGGCACCACAGCCCCTGAGGCGTAGGCCGCAGCACGGCTTCAGGCGTGATCATCCGGTTCGGGCTCATGCGTCTCCGACAGCAAAGGCGGTCATCGGAAACGCAGCAAGCCGAAAAGGTGTCCCGTCACCCCGCCCGGCACACGTCCTGCGGCGTCGCGCCGGCGACCTGTCCCCAGTGGGCGCGGTCCGCCCGGTCGGTCAGGCGCAGGTCGATGCGGCCGCCGGCCTTCAGCTGGTCCCAGTCCAGCCAGACCCGGTCGAAGGCCTGACCGTTCAGACGGGCGCCGGAGACATACTGGACGCGCTCGCCGGTCGCGCCGGGGGCGTTGATGCGCAGGGTCCGCCCCTCGCCCAGATCGATCTCGACCTGTTCGAAGCGCGGCGTCCCGACCAGCAGCTCGCCCGTGCCCGGCATGCCCGGGTACAGGCCCACCGCCCCGAACAGATACCAGGCCGACATCGTCCCCAGATCGTCATTGCCCGTCACGCCGTTGGGGGCGTTGGTGAACAGGGTCTGGGCCGCGCGGACCACCGCCGCCGTGCGATCGGGCCGCCCCAGCAGGGTGTAGATCCACGGCGTGTGCATGGTCGGTTCGTTGTTCGGATTGTACCGGTGCTGGCCATAGTAGGCGTAGGGGCCGGCCACCCATTCGGCCCGCGCGCTCATGGGGTCAGCCGAGACCTTGTCGAAAGCGAAGAAACGATCCAGCCGCGCCAGTGTCCGCTCGCGCCCGCCCATGGCTTCGGTCAGGCCCGCCACGTCCTGCGGGACCAGCCACTGGTACTGCCAGGCCGTGCCCTCGTGGAAGCCGTAGTGGGAGGTCGGATCATAGGCGCCCGCCGGGGGCGTGAACCACTCGCCGTCCTCCATGCGCGGCCGCGGGAAGCCGGTGAAGTCGCTCTCGCGGTCCCGCACGCCCGCATCCCACACATTGCGCCAATTGCCGCCCCGGCCGCGCAGGGTCGCCGCGTCCGCCGTCTGACCCAGCGCCTCGCCCATGATGGACAGGGAGCAGTCCGCCAACGCGTACTCCATCGTCGCCGAGCCCGCGTGGTGCGGATCGGAGTCCATCCCCTTGGACGGATCGGCGCGATCGAACTGGACATAGCCGTGCGCCAGATAGTGCGGATTGCCCGCCCGTCCGTCATGGCGCGAGTTCAACGGCGGAATGCCGAACGCATTGCGGCGCAGGGCGGCCCAGGCCTGCTCCTCCCGCCCCTCCAGCGCCCCGAACCGCCACAGATCGACCAGGAAGGGCGTGACCGGGTCGCCGGTCATCACATTGGTCTCGAAACTGGCGTAGCCCCATCGCGGCAGCCAACCGCCCTGCTCGTCGATGGCCAGCACCGACCGGGCGATGTCGCGCGCCCGCTCCGGCTTCAGGATGGCCAGAAGCTGGTTCTGGGACCGGTAGGTGTCCCACAGCGAAAAGTACTCGTGATAGGTCCAGCCGTCCGCGACGTGAATCTCGTTGTCATAGCCACGATAGCGACCGTCGGCGTCGCTGCCGGTCATCGGCTGCAGCAGGGCGTGATACAGGGCCGTATAGAAGACGGCGCGGTCGTCGGCGCTGCCGCCCCGCACCCGCACCGAGCCCAGCTCCCGCGCCCACGCCGCCTGGGCCTCCGCACGCATGGCGTCAAAGCTCAACAGTTGATCGCCCCGTCTGCCCTCGGCGTCCAGATTGCCGCGCGCCCCCGCCTGATCGACGTGCGAGATGGCGCTCACCGCCGTCACCGCCTGCCCGCCCGCCAGATCGAACGTCACCCAGGCGCCGTTCCGGGGATCGTGCTCGCTTTCCATGCTGAAGCGCGCGCCGGGCGTCCCGCCTGCCTGTCCCCAGACGCCGAAGCCGGTGAAGGGGCGGTCGAACTCGATACGGAACCAGGTCGAATACTGATGGCCGCCGCAGAAGCTCACCGTCGTCACCTTGCCCTCGACGGCCCGGTCGCCGACGACGCGGATCTGGCTGCCAATGACCCTGTGCCGCTCATTGGCCTGGCTGACGTTGATCAGGACGTGGCCCTGCGTCTGGCCCGCCGCGAAGGTGTAGCGCTCCGCCGCCGCCCGGGTCAGCGCCGTGGCCTCCACATCAATCCCGCCGTAGTCAGTCAGCCGGACGCGGTAGTAGCCCGCCTGCCCCACCTCGCCCTCATGGGCGTATCGGGACGCATAGGCCTTGTGGTCGAAGCTGTTGGCCTTCGTCGTATCGAAGGTCCCGCCCGGGGCGATGGAGCCCGTGACCGGCAGCACCGAGACCTGCCCGCCCTGCTCCCAGCAGCCCGCGCCCGAGACGAACGAGCGCCCGAAGCCCCGGATGGTCTCGTCGTCGTAGCGCCAGCCCGCATAGTGCGAGCCGATGGGACTGACCTGGATCAGGCCGAAGGGGGCCGATGCGCCGGGGAAGGTGTTCCCCTCATCCCGCGTGCCGATGAAGGTGTTCACGGTCGCCGGGAGGCCGGTCGGCGGCGGCGTGTTCCGCGCCGTCACGGGTTGCGCCAGGGCCAGCGCGGCCAAAGCCGCCGCCACCGCCTGTCCGATCCGGACCGCGTTCCGCCACCCCATCGCTTCCTCCCCGAAGCCCTGATCTGTTGAACCGGTTCTAGGCGGAGGCGCTGCGACTGTGAACCGGTTCTGTCCAAAGCAAGGAACCGTAGCGTCTCGTCATTTGATCCCCCCTTCGCATCTGCGTAATGAAGGCCGCAGTCCCCCGGGAGTCGCCATGTCCAGCCTGCAATCCTCCGCTCTTCAGTCCAGCGCCTTGGCCCGCGTCAAACCGTCGGCCACCCTCGCGGTGACCGCCCAGGCCCGACAGCTGAAAGCCGAGGGTCGCGATGTGATCGGTCTGGGCGCCGGCGAGCCGGACTTTGACACGCCCGACAACATCAAGCAGGCCGCCATCGACGCCATCACGCGCGGCGAGACGAAATACACCGACGCCGACGGCATGCCGCAGCTGAAGGCCGCCATCTCGGCCAAGTTCAAGCGCGAGAACGGCCTCGACTATCCGTCGGCCCAGATCCACGTCGCCCCGGGCGGCAAGCCGGTCATCTTCAACGCCTTCGTCGCCACCCTGAACCCGGGCGACGAGGTCATCGTCCCCGCCCCCTACTGGGTGTCCTACCCGGACATGGTCCTGCTGGCGGGCGGCGAGCCGGTCACCGTGGTCGGCGAGGAGAAGGACGGCTTCAAGCTGCGTCCCGAAGTGCTCGAGGCCGCCATCACGCCGAAGACCAGGTGGCTGATCCTCAACAGCCCGTCGAACCCCACCGGCGCCGCCTACACCCGCGCCGAACTGGAGGGTCTGGCCGACGTCCTGCGTCGCCACCCGCAGGTCTGGGTGCTGACTGACGACATGTACGAGCACCTCGTCTATGGCGACTTCGAATATACGACGATCGCCCAGGTCGCTCCCGACCTCTACGACCGCACCCTGACCGTCAATGGCGTGTCCAAGGCCTACGCCATGACCGGCTGGCGCATCGGCTATGCGGGCGGGCCCAAGCCGCTGATCGACCTGATGCGCAAGGTGGCCAGCCAGACCACCTCGAACCCGACCAGCATCAGCCAGTGGGCCGCCGTGGAGGCCCTGAACGGTCCGCAGGATTTCATGGCCGAACGCCGCGTCGCCTTCGAGAAGCGCCGTGACCTGGTCGTCTCGATGCTGAACCAGACGGCCGGCGTCACCTGCGCCACCCCGGAAGGCGCCTTCTACGTCTATCCGTCCATCGCCGGCCTGATCGGAAGGACGACCCAGGGCGGCGTGGTCATCGACAGTGACGGAACCTTCGCCGCCGAACTGCTCAACGCCGAGGGCGTGGCGGTCGTGCAGGGCGAGGCCTTCGGCCTCAGCCCCTATTTCCGCATCAGCTACGCGACCTCGGAGTCGGTGCTGGAAGACGCCTGCACGCGGATCCAGCGCTTCGCGGCGTCGCTCAAATAATCCCTTCTCCCCTCGGGGGAGAAGGTGGCCCGTCAGGGCCGGATGAGGGGGCTGCCGGCTCCACCAAGAACGAAAAGAGGGGGAGCTGTCGCCAGCATCCCCCTCATCCGTCTCGCTTCGCGATCCACCTTCTCCCCCGGAGGGGAGAAGGCAGATATCAGATCATCGCCATGCCGCCGTTCACGTGCAGGGTTTGCCCCGTCACGTAGGCCGCCTCGTCCGACGACAGATAGACCGCCGCCGCGGCGATCTCGTCGCCGGTGCCCAGACGGCCCGCCGGGATATTGCGCAGGATGGTCTCGCGCTGGGCGTCGTTCAGCACGTCGGTCATGGGCGAGGCGATGAAGCCCGGGGCGATGCAGTTCACGGTGATGCCGCGCGAACCCACTTCCTGGGCCAGCGACTTGGAGAAGCCGATCATGCCCGCCTTGGAGGCCGCATAGTTGGTCTGGCCGGGGTTGCCGGTGACGCCGACCACCGAGGTCACGCCGATGATGCGGCCCGAGCGGCGCTTCATCATCCCCTTCATCGCGGCGCGCGACAGGCGGAAGTAGCTCTCGAGGTTCACCTTGATGACCTGCTCGAAGTCCTCGTCCTTCATCCGCATCAGCAGACCGTCCTTGGTGATGCCGGCGTTGGCCACCAGGATGTCGAGCGGCGCGCCGGCGGCTTCCTCCGCGCGACCGATCAGGCCGTCGACCGAGTCCGCGTCAGACAGGTTGGCGGCGGCGGCGAAGGCGCGCTCGCCCAAGTCTTTCGCCAGGTCCTGAAGCACCGCTTCGCGGGTGCCGGACAGCACCACCGTCGCGCCTTGCGCGTGCAGGGCGCGGGCCACCGCGCCGCCGATGCCGCCGGTCGCGCCGGTCACGAGCGCCGTCTTGCCAGTCAGGTTGAACATTTTGATAGCTCCGCCATTTCGTGGGAGGGGTCTAACCGAGCCCGCGTCATATCTCCAGAAGGAACGCCCGATGGACGGAAACCGCCTCACCGCCAGCCGCCGCAGCCTGTTGCTGGGGGCGGGCGCCCTCGGACTTTCGGGCGGACTGGGCGGCTGCGCGACCTTCGGCGGGGGCGAATCCGCCCCGACGATTCGCGGACTGGACCGCCTGCCCCGCGCCCAGACGGTGCTGAACCGCTTCGTCATCGAGCGGAAACTGCCCGGCGTTTCGGTCGGGGTTCGCACACCCGACGGCGACGACGTCTTCATCCAGGCGGGCGTTCTGGAGTTCAACAGCTACGACCGCGTCACCCCGGACAGCCTGTTCCGCATCTTCTCCATGACCAAGCCGATCACCGGGACCGCCGCCGCCCTGCTGATCGAGGACGGCAAGCTGACACTCGACACCCCGGTCGCCGACATCATCCCGGAATTCGCCAACCTCAAGGTCGCGACCAACCCGGCCGAAAGCCTCGCCGCCCGCCCGGCGCGCAACCCCATGCTGGTCCGCCATCTGCTGACCCATACGGCGGGCCTGAGCTATTCCATCATGGGCGACGGCCCCATCCCCCGCGCCTATCGCGAGGCCGGGATCACCCCCGCTGAGCCGCGCGGCGACGCCCCGCAGGTGCGCGACCTAGACGAGATGGTCGCCAAACTGGCCGACATCCCCCTGATCGCCGAGCCGGGGACCACCTACAGCTACAGCGTCTCGCTGGATGTTCTGGGCCTCGTCATCCAGCGCGTCTCGGGCGTGCCCTTCCCGGACTTCCTGCAGCGCCGCATCTTCAATCCGGTCGGGATGCGCGACACCGGCTTCCGCCTGCGCGACGGCGACGCCGCCCGGCTGATGCAGGTCTATGCCTATGGTCGCGACCGCGCCGCGCCGCCCACGGTCGTCGCCGGCCTTTCGGCCGAGGCCTATTCGCAGCCGATCACCCTCTACTCCGGCGGCGGCGGGTTGCTGTCGACGACCCGCGACTACCTCGACTTCCTGTCCATGCTGCTGAATGACGGTCGCGCCGGTCGGGTGCGGGTGATGAAGCCCGAGACCGCCCGCCTGATCCGCTCGGACATCCTGCCCGCCGACCTGACCGCCGAGGGCGGCGGCTACGGCGGCTGGGTCGCCCGTCCGGGCCATCCGCGTCAAGGCGAGTTCGGCTGGAGCGGCGCGGCGGGCACGCAAGGCTGGATCGACCCGGAGAAGGGCTTCGCCGCCACCCTGATGATCCAGGCCATGCCCTATCGGGTGGTCGACATCCTGTCCGAGCTGCGCCCGGCGCTGGACGCCGATCTGGGGATCACGCGGGCGGCCTAGGCCTTCCCGAACACGCCCCACATCAGCGTCAGCATCAGCGGCGCCCATGACAGGCCCAGCAGGATCCAAGCCTCGCGCGCGTCCCGGCGCCAGTAGCGGTACGCCCCGCCCGCGACGGCGGCCAGCATGGCCAGAGCCGTGACAGCGCCCATCAGGTCAAAGCCGCCGCGCGCCGACAGGATGAGCGTCACCCCGACATAGACCAGCGGCGGAACGGCCAGCGCCGCCCAGCCCGCGACCGCCAGCCAGAACAGGGCCCTAGCCTTCACGTCGCGCCTTCGGGTCGAACAGGCTGTAGGCGTGCAGGTCCAGCTGGCACCGCGCGCAGCTGTCGCTCGGCCGCCAGACCCGGCGACGCAGGCGCGAGAACAGGTACTGCCCCGGCACGGGCAGCCAGCGTTCCCGGACTTCCAGGAAGACGTTCAGCCCGCAGCGCGGACAGCCCGGGAAGGTCAGGAACAGCCAGCTGTTCAGCACGACCCAGACCGCCAACGCACCCGCCATCGGCCATCCGTGGGGCGCGACCGGCGACAGAAGCGAGGCCAGCCAGAGCAGCAGGAACAGGCTGCCCAACCCGACGATGAAGGACGAGCCCCAGCGCCAGATCAGTCCGACCAGATAGACGCTGGGCCCCCGCACCCTCGTCAGCCGAAGGACTTGGCGAAGGCTTCCAGCTCTTCCGGCGTGTTCAGCGACAGGCTCTCGGCGTCCGGTGCGATGCGCTTGGCCATGCCGGTCAGGACCTTGCCCGAGCCGATCTCGGCGAAGCGGGTCACGCCGCCTTCGCCCGCCATCCACTCCATCGACTCGCGCCAGCGGACGCGACCGGTGACCTGTTCGACCAGCAGGCGGCGGATGACTTCCGGATCGCTCTCCGGGCGGGCCAGCACATTGGCCACCACCGGCACGACCGGGGCGACGATGGTCGCGGTCGCCAGGGCGGCGGCCATCTCGTCGGCGGCGGGCTGCATCAGCGGGCAGTGGAAGGGCGCCGAGACGTTCAGCAGGATGGCGCGGGCGCCCATCTCCTTGGCCGCCTCGATGGCGCGGTCCACGGCGGCCTTCTCGCCCGAGATGACGATGTTGCCGGCGTTGTTGTCATTGGCGACCACGCAGACGCCGACCTCGGCGCCCACCTTGGCGGCGGCTTCGGCAAGGGCCAGATCGGTCTTGGGGCCGATCAGCGAGGCCATGGCGCCCTGCCCCACCGGCACGGCGCGCTGCATGGCCTGACCGCGAAGCTTCAGCAGGCGGGCGGTGTCGGTCAGCGACAGGGCGCCCGCGGCGCACAGGGCCGAATATTCGCCCAGCGAGTGGCCGGCCACAAAGGCGGCGCGGTCCACGCCGACGCCGAACTCGACCTTCAGCACGCGGGCGGCGGCGGCCGAGACGGCCATCAGCGCCGGCTGGGCGTTCTCGGTCAGCGTCAGCTGGTCTTCCGGTCCCTCCCGCATCAGGGTCGACAGCTTCTGGCCCAGCGCCTCGTCCACCTCGTTGAAGACGTCGCGGGCCGAGGCGAAGGCGTCGGCCAGCGCCGCTCCCATGCCGACGGCCTGGCTGCCTTGGCCGGGGAACAGAAGGGCGAGGGTCATGTGAGGGCTCCGAAGCCGTGAATCAGGCCCGCAGCGATAGGCCGGGCGTGACGCAGGGGCAAGCGGAAGCGGGCTTCAGCCCCAGAGGTGGATGGCGTCCGCCTTCGGCTGGGCCTCGACCGGGGCGCTTTCGCCCGCATAGCTGATGCGGCTCTCCCGCCCGCCGCAGACGCAGCGGAAGCGCTGCGACGTCCCCGCCGTCGGCCAGTCGCGGGCCGGGCCGAACAGGGTCCGGGCGTCCATCAGGGCCACATGCACACAGCCCGGCGACAGGCACCGCACCACCATCCGCCCGCGCGACATATCCATTTGAGATTCGGCCATAAGTCCTCCCGCTTCCGGACGCTAGCCGGACCACGCGGTGAGTCTCAAGGTTAAATGTTCCACCTTTGTTCTCATATCCACAGCCATGATCGAACCGGCGTGATGTGAAAGGGGCGGAACCCTGCGGCCCCGCCCCTCCCCGATCAGTCCTTGATCTCGGCCGTGCAGGGCCGGTCGTCGGGGCCGGCGGCGCCGTCGCAGCGGCGGGCGGCCAGAAGGGTCTCTTCCGTCTCGGTCAGCCGGTTCAGCCCGTCGGCGCCGCGCGTCAGAATGAAGGCGTCGTACAGGCGGCCCGTCGCGGTGTAGGCGCGGAACGACAAGCGGTCAGCCTCGACGTCGATCAGTTGATAGAGCTCGGTGTTCTCGGCGGCGCGGACCGGCTGGCTGTCGGCGCGGTCGTTCAGGCCGTACATCTTCGAGCCGGTCACCGAGACCACATAGACCGGGCCCTGCGGACGGCCCGCCTCGGTGTTGGCGCGCGAGGCGGCGGCCCCGGCGGGATCGGACACCCGGCCATAGCAGTGGTCATGGCCCTGCAGCACCAGATCGATCCGGCGGGCGTCGAAGATCGGCTTCCAGGCCGCCTTCAGCTCTTCGGTGTCTTCCGGCCGGGCGCAGGTGTAGAGCGGCTGGTGGAACAGGGCGATGTTCCAGCGCGCGACGCTGGACGCCAGCGTCTGGTCCAGCCAGCGGGTCTGGCTTTCCAGCCCGCCCAGATCCAGCGCCGCCGTGCCGTCCAGCACGATGAACCGGACGCCCTGGTAGTCGACGAAATAGCTGGTCTGCTTGACGCCCGGGGCGCCGTTGGTCGGCAGAGCGAACTGCAGCGGCCAGTGCGGCCCCAGCACCCGGGACTCCGTGCCGTCGGCCAGGATGTGATCGACGTACTCGTGGTTGCCCGAGGCCGGGATCTGCGGGGCCATGGCGAAGGCGCGACCACCCGCCTCGGTCCATTCGCCCCACTCGTCGTCGTGCACCTTGGTCTCGCGCTGGGCGACAAGATCACCGGCGTGGACGACCAGCGCCGCCGGACCGGCCTCGCGCAGGGCCGAGCGGATGACCCGCGAGCCGATCTCCAGAATGTCGTTCTGGGTGTCGCCCAGATAGATGAAGCGGAACGGCTGGAAGCTCTCGGCGGCGGTCCGGAACGGCAGCCATTCGCTCCAGCCGTCGGCGGCGCGCACGCGATAGACATAGCGGGTGGCCGGGGTCAGCCCCTCGAACCGCACCTGATGATAGAGGGCGTCGCCGTTCTCATTGGCGATGGCGGCCGTCGTCCCGCTGACCGTGCGGGCGGTGAAGCCCAGCAGCGGGCCGTCGATCTCGACCGCGATCTGGGCCTCGGCGGTCCTCTGGCGAACGTCCGTGCGCCAGGCCACGGCGGCCCCGCGCGCGGCGTCGGCGCCGGGCGTCAGCACGATCCGATCCGCCCAGCCCTTCGCGGCCCAGCGTCCGTTCGGCGCATGGGCGGGCGGCGGCAGCGGATCGGGGTCCGGCGGCGCCGCGACCTGCGCCATCGACGGCGTGGCGAACAGCAGGGCGCCCGCGAGGGCGGCGACTGACAGCTTCATGAGGGTATCCCCGACTCAAACCTGCACCGGGACTAAGCGTCTATTGCGACGGTTTTGTCCGGGTCCGGAGCCCTGCGACAATCAGCCTAGAACAGCACCGCCGGGTTCATGATCCGCAGCGGATCGATGGCAGAGCGCACCGCCTGCATGGTGGCGACCTCCAGCGGGGACTTGTAGCGCCGCGCTTCCTCGGTCTTCAGCCGCCCCAGCCCATGCTCCGCCGAGATGGAGCCGTTGTAGCGGGCGACCACGTCGTGGACGACCTCGGAACCCTGCATCCAGCGTCCGATGAAGGCGGCGTGGTCCACGCCCGGCGGGCACAGGATGTCATAGTGCATGTTGCCGTCGCCGACGTGGCCGAAGGCGCTGACCCGCGCGCCCGGCTCGAACCGCTCCACCGCCGCCGAGGCCTCGTCCAGGAAGTCGGCGATGCGCGAAACCGGCACGGAGACGTCGTGCTTCCAGCCGCCGCCCTCGGGCTTCTGGGCGGCCGACTGCTCCTCGCGCACCTTCCAGAAGGCGGCGCGCTGGGCGTCGTTCTGGGCGATGGCGGCGTCGATGATCAGCCCGGCCTCGAAGGCGTCGCCCAGCAGCCGTTCCAGCGCCGCGTCCGCCGCCCCCGGCTCGCCCGACACCAGCTCGATCAGCACATACCAGGGCGGCGTGCTCTCCAGCGGCTCGCGCGTGTCCGGGATGTGCTTCAGGGCGAACTCGACCCCGATCCGCTTCATCAGCTCGAAGGCCTCGACGCCCCCGCCCGTCTCTTCCTTGGCCCGGGCGAGCAGTTCGATGGCGGCGTGGGCCGTCTCCAGCCCCACCACCGCCGTCGCCCGCGAGCGCATGATCGGGAACAGCTTCAGCGTCGCCGCCGTCACCACGCCCAGCGTCCCCTCGGCGCCGATCAGCAACTGCTTCAGGTCATAGCCGGTGTTGTCCTTCCGCAGCCGCTTCAGGCCATGGAAGATTTCCCCGTTCGGCATCACCGCCTCGAGGCCCAGCACCAGATCGCGCATCATGCCGTAGCGGACCACCTGGGTGCCGCCCGCATTGGTCGAGATGACGCCGCCGATGGTCGCCGTCCCCTCGGCCGCCAGGCTCAGCGGGAAGCGCCGTCCCGCCGCCTCCGCCGCCTGCTGCGCCTCCAGCAGGGTCACCCCGGCCTCCACCGTCATGGCGTCGTCCAGCGGCGTCACATCGCGCACCGCCCGCAGCTTGCGCGTCGACAGCAGCACTTCGCCAAACGGAATCTGCCCGCCGACCAGACCGGTGTCCCCGCCTTGGGGCACGATAGCCACCCGATGCTGGGCGCAGATGGTGACCAGTCTGGCCACCTCCTCGGTCGAGCGCGGCGTCAGCATCAGGGGCGTGTTCCCCTTCCACCGGTTCCGCCACTCCGTCAGCCAGGGCGCGATATCGGACGGATCATCGGTCCACCCGCCATGTCCGGCGGCGGCCTTGAGGGCGGCGAGAGCTTCAGGCGACGGGGAGGTCATGGCCTGTTGTGGCAAGGGTTGCAGGAGAGCGCCAGATCAATCCGCCAACGTTTCAAGCGCCGCCCGGGCGCTCTGGCTCGACGGATCGAGGCGCAGGGCATTCCCGTAGCTGCGCCGCGCCTCATCCCGACGGCCCACGCTGAGGTAGGCCTCGCCCAGGCTGTCGTGGACATTGGCGGATTGCGGATGGGCGGCGACGTTCCACTCGAACACCCGGACGGCCGGGTCCTTCAGTCCCTTGCGGAGCAGGCTGTAGCCGAGGCTGTTCAGCGCGCCTTCACTGACGTCATAGGCGTCGCGTCCCTCGGTCGGCGCCGCGCGGTAGGCCGCCTCCATCGCCTCGACGCCATCGCGCACCGCGATTGGCGTGAGCAGATCGCTCAACGACCGCCTGGGTGTGCGGGCCGACGCGCCATGCAGGACGGCGAACAGATCGCGCCCCATCTCGACCGTGGTCAGGCCCTGCCAGAAGTTGTTGAGGATCACGACGACGGAGCCGTCGTCCGCCCGGACGAACAGGCTCTGATAGCCGGGCACGCTGCCGGTGTGGGTCTGGACCGTCATCCGCTCGCCCTCGCCGGTCGACCAGCGTTCCACGCCCCAGCCGAGACCGTATTGATCCCCGTCGTCGGCGAACATGCGGGCCTTCAGCGCTTCCGGCAGCAGGCGGTCGCCGGACAGGGCGCGGCTGAAGGCCAGCAGGTCCCCGGCGATCGAATAGACGCCCGCCGCCGAATAGCTGACCGTCGGATCGATGAACATCGGCCGGTCCATGGTCCCGAGGTCGGACCGCGCATAGCCGCTCACCAGATGCGGCACGACGGTCCGGACATCGTAGACCCCGCTGTGCGTCATGCCCGCCGGTTCGAACACATGGATCCTCATGGCCTCGGCGTACGACGTCCCGGTCACCCGCTCCACGATCAGGCCCAGCAGGAAGAAGCCGTTGTTGTTGTAGCGGAACCGACCCGGCGGGTTGGACAGCTCCGGCGAAATCCAGGCTCGGGCGAAGGCCTCGGGCGTGAAGGTCTGCCGCGCCGCCGTGGCCCAGAAGGGATCGTTGTAGTTGCCGGGCACGTCCTTCAGCCCGGACGTATGCGCCAGCAGCTGCTCGACCGTGATCCCGCTGACGACCGTGCCCGCATAGAGCTCCGGCAGATAGTCGCCCAGCGTGCCGTCGAGGCGAAGTTTGCCCTCCTCGACCAGTGACAGGACCAGCACGGCAGTCAGCGGCTTCGTCAGCGACCCGACGCGGAAGACATCATCCGGCTGCAGTTGGGCCCCGAGCTCGATCGACGACACGCCCCGGGCCTGATGCGTGACCACGCCGTCGGCATTGGCCACCAGCACCACGCCGTTGAAGCCCCGGTTGCGGACATAGCCGTCGATGGTCTCGGCGATCCGGGGATCATCGCGCTGGACAGCGGCCACGGCGGCGGTCGTCGGGACGAGCGCCAGGGCGAAGGCGAGCAGGGCTTTGAGAACTGTTTGCATGTCACCATGCTCAATCGAAGGCCGAGCTCGCGGCAAGTTAAGCTTTCGACACATCTGCAGCCTGAATCGGTACTGAGACCGGATGCCTTCTCCCCTCCCCGTCCCCGCCGTCGGCGTCGTCTGCCTCCGCGAGGACACCGTCCTTCTGATCCGTCGCGGCAAGCCGCCGCGCATGGGCGAATGGAGCCTGCCCGGCGGGCGGATCGAGCCGGGCGAGCGCGCCCTCGACGCGGCGCTGCGCGAACTGAAGGAAGAGACCGGGGTCGTCGCCCGCATCACCAGCCTGCTGGATGTCGTGGACGGCATCTTCCCCGAGGCGGACCGCCACTACGTCCTGATCGACTACGCCGCCGAGTGGCTGTCCGGCGAGCCCGTCGCGGGCGACGACGCGCTCGAGGCGCGGTTCGTGCCGCTGGATCAGGTCGAGGCCCTGATCGACTGGTCCGAGACGCGGCGGATCATCGCAGTGGCCGCCGCCCGACGCGACTCCCGCGCGAACATTACAGCGAGTTCATGATCTCCTGTCCGGTTTCGCTGGCGGGGCCGCCCCCGGGTGATAACCTCAGCGGGATTGGGAGGCTTTGATGGACTTTTCTATTCTCTTCTTCGTGGCGCTGGTCGTTCTGGCCTTCGTCCTGCTGTTCAGCGTGGTGAAGATCGTGCCGCAAGGGCGCGAATTCACTGTGGAACGTTTCGGCAAATACACCCGCACCCTGTCCCCGGGCATCAGCATCCTGACGCCGTTCGTCGAGCGCATCGGCCGCCGCATGAACATGATGGAGCAGGTGCTGGACGTCCCGACGCAGGAGGTCATCACCAAGGACAACGCCATGGTGAAGGTCGACGGCATCGTCTTCATCCAGGTGATGGACGCCGCCCGCGCCGCCTATCGTGTGGACAACCTGCCCTACGCCATCGCCCAGCTCTGCATGACCAATCTGCGGACCGTCGTCGGCTCGATGGAGCTGGACGAGGTGCTGTCGCAGCGCGACTCGATCAACACCCGCCTGCTGCAGGTGATCGACTCGGCCACCGAGCCGTGGGGCGTGAAGGCCAACCGGATCGAGATCAAGGATCTGTCGCCCCCGGCCGACATCACCAACGCCATGGCCCGCCAGATGAAGGCCGAGCGCGAGCGCCGCGCCGTCATCACCGAGGCGGACGGCGAGAAGCAGGCCGCCATCGCCCGCGCCGAGGGCGCCAAGCAGTCGGCCATTCTGGAAGCCGAAGGTCGCCGCGAGGCCGCCTTCCGCGACGCCGAGGCCCGCGAACGTGAGGCCGAGGCCGAAGCCCGCGCCACCGCCATGGTGTCGGAAGCCATCGCCCGGGGCGACGTGAACGCCATCAACTACTTCGTCGCCCAGAAATATGTGGAGGCCTTTGCCGAACTGGCCCGCAGCCCGCAGCAGAAGACGGTCATCGTCCCGTCCGAGATGGGCGCCCTGGTCGGCACCATCGCGGGCATCGGCCAGCTGGTCGGCTTGGCGCAGGAGCAGCAAGGTTCGGGATCACGCCCGACGCCGCCTGCCCCGCCCAAGCCGCCGGCGCCGCCCCGTCCGCCCCGCACCTCCGTTCCGAGGACCTGATCCATGGACGCCCTGATCGACTTCCACAGCAACCAGCCCTTCTGGATCTGGCTGGCGCTGGGCGTGATCCTGCTGGCGGTCGAGGCGGCCTTCTCGACCGAGTGGCTGCTGTGGCCCGCCGTGGCGGCCGGGGTGGTGGCGGTCCTGACCGCCATCGGCCTGCCGCTGGGCTTCTGGGGCGAGGTCGCCTTGTTCGCCGCCCTGACGGTCGCCGCGACCCTGCTGTCGCGCCGCCTGATCCAGAGGGTGAACCCGTCCGACGTTCCGGACATCAACGCCCGGGACAGCCGCCTGATCGGGCAGCGGGCCCAGGTGGTCCAGGCCTTCGTCGACGGCCGCGGCCGCGTCTTCGTCTCGGGCGCCGAATGGTCGGCCGAGATCGAGGGCGCCGCGCCTCCGGCCGGTGAAAGCGTCATCGTCGAGAGCATCGACGGACCGCTGCTGAAGGTGCGGGCGGCTTGATAGGAGCCCTCACGGCGACGATCCTGTCCGCCTGCGTGCCCTTGGCCCAGGCGGACAATTTCGGCCTGATCGGCTTCAACGAGGCGCTGCGGTCCACGGACGAGCGCCTGATGACCGTCGACTGCAGCCAGCACGGCGAGTGCAGCGGCTCGGACCGCGCCGGCGTCACCTACTATTTCTGGGACGGAGACCGGGTTCTGACCAAGGAATCGGCTGACGCTGGCCCCTCGGCCGCCTTCCGCGACAGCCTGAGCTCCCAAAATCCGGCCCGAATGGATGAACTGAGCGCGCCGGTGTGCGTGGACGACGGCGGGATCTGGCTGGAACTCGCGCCAAAGGACAACGGATTGTCCTACGCCCTGAAGGCCCAGCCCTAGCGCCGCTGCTCCTCGATCCACTTGTTCGACAGGCGGTCGGCGCGCTCGTTCAGCTCATGCCCCGCATGTCCCTTCACCCAGTGCCACTTCACCTCGTGGCGTGAGCGGGCCGCATCAAGCCGCTTCCACAGGTCTTCATTCTTGACCGGCTTCTTGTCGGCCGTCTTCCAACCCCGCGCCTTCCAGCCGCGGATCCACTGGGTGATGCCGTCCATGACGTATTTGCTGTCCGTGTGCAGATCGACGCGGCACGGCCGGTTCAGGGCCTCCAGCGCCATGATGGCGGCCATCAGCTCCATGCGGTTGTTGGTGGTCAGCGGCTCGCCGCCCCACAATTCCTTCTCCCGGCCCGCGTCCGCCTGAAGGATCGCTCCCCAGCCCCCGGGGCCCGGATTGCCCTTGCAGGCGCCGTCGGTGTGGATGATGACGTGACTCATCCGCGCGCTGTAACAGGTTCCCTTGGCGTCGCGCCACCGAACCGCCTATATGCGGCGTGAAGATATGCACCGGGCCGCGGATCGGCCCGAATGAGGAGAGTTTCCCGTGGGCTCCATGAGCATCTGGCATTGGGTCATCGTCGGCCTTGTGGTCCTTCTGCTGTTCGGCGGTCGCGGCAAGCTGTCCGGCCTGATGGGCGACGCCGCCAAGGGCGTGAAGGCCTTCCGCGACGGCCTGAAGGACACCGATGAGAACAAGCCTTCGGATGACCGCGCCGGCGCCCTTCCGCGCACCGACGCGGAAAAGGAAGACCTGAAGTCGTAAGCGCGCCTGCGCGCCGGAGAAGCTGACGGATGGGTGGCCTGGGCCCCGGTATCGGGGGTGCGGAATATATCGTGATCGCCATCGTGGCCCTGCTTGTCGTGGGGCCTGAACGGCTGCCTGCCATGTTGAGGAAGCTGGGCCAGTGGGTCGCCAGGGCCCGGAACATGGCCAATGAGTTCCGGCACAGCTTCGACGAAATGGCTCGCCAGTCCGAGCTGGACGATCTGCGCAAGGAGGTTGAGGCCCTGCGCAACGGTCAGAATAACATGATGCCCCTGGGCAAGGAGGCCGAGGCGACGTTCCGGAGCATCAGCGACGACCTGAACCGTCCGCTGGACGCGCCGTCGACGCCGCCGCCGGCCCTCACCGGACCGGAGGAATGGCCTGACGCTGCCCCGGTGATGCAGCCGCTGGAGCCTGCGCCCGCCCCGCAACCGGCGCGCAAGGCGCCCCGCAAGCCGAAATCGAAAGCCGCCGGGGCCGAGGCGCCCGCCGCGCCGAAGACCGTCCGCAAGACGGCCGCCAAACCGGCTGCGACGCGCACGGCGGCGAAGCCCAAAACCCCCCGCAAGAAGGCCGCCGACCAGTGAGCGCCACCGAACGGGATGAAACCGAGATCGAGGCGTCGCGCGCGCCGCTGATGGATCACCTGATCGAGCTGCGCGGCCGGCTGCTGGTCTGCGTGGTCGCCTTCATCCTCGCCTTCATCGGCTGCTTCTACTTCGCCGCCGACATCCAGATCTGGCTGATCAAACCCTTCCAGGCCGCCTATGCGATGCACTCGATCGCCCAGGCCGCGGGCGGGCACGGCGCCAATCCGCTGGAGCTGATCGCCGTCACCTCCGGCCTGCACCCCCTGCCCGTCAACGCCGAGACCACGGTCGCCCTGCAGGCCACAGGACCGCTGGAACAGCTTTTCACCAAGATGAAGGTGGCCGGCTTCGGCGCCGTCGTCGTGGCCTTCCCCGTCCTGGCCTGGCAGCTGTACAAATTCGTCGCCCCGGGCCTGTACCGCAACGAGAAGGGCGCCTTCCTGCCCTTCCTGTTCGTCGCCCCGGTCCTGTTCATTGTCGGCGCGGCTCTGGTCTATTTCGTCATGCTGCCGTTCGTCATGTGGTTCTCGCTCAGCCAGCAGATCGCGGCCGACGGCATCACGGTCGAGCTGAACACCAAGATTTCCGAATACCTCAGTCTGGTAACCTCGCTGATGCTCGCCTTCGGCCTGTGCTTCCAGCTGCCGGTGGTCACCACCCTGCTGGGGATGGCCGGGATCATCTCGTCGAAGATGATGTCCGAGTTCCGCCGCTACGCCATCGTCGCCGTCGTGGTCGTCGCCGCCGTCGTCACCCCGCCGGACCCCATCAGCCAGCTGATGCTCGCCGTGCCGCTGGTGCTGCTCTACGAGATCTCCATCTGGTGCGTCCGCATCATCGAACTGCGCCGCAGGAAGGCCGACGAGGCCGAGGGCCTGACCGCCTGAGGCGACGGAACGCCCGCGCGTTTGCGTACCCCACACACGCCCCGCCGCTCGACCGCGTGAGGTCCGGGACCTGACGTCGCCCCAAACGAAAAGGGCGCCGGACGGTCTCCCGTCCGGCGCCCTCCTCGATCAGCCCCCGCTGTCGATCAGCAGCTGTAGTACATGTCGAATTCGACCGGGTGCGGGTGCAGTTGCAGCCGCGCGACTTCTTCCTGCTTCAGCTCGATGTAGCTGTCGATGAAGTCGTCATCCATGACGCCGCCCTTCTTCAGGAAGGCGCGGTCGGCGTCCAGGCTGTCCAGGGCTTCCTTCAGCGAGCCGCAGACTTCCGGGATGTTGCCGCGCTCTTCCGGCGGCAGGTCGTACAGGTTCTTGTCGGCGGCCGCGCCCGGATCGATCCGGTTCTCGATGCCGTCGAGGCCGGCCATCAGCAGGGCGACGAAGGTCAGGTAGGGGTTGCCCATCGGATCCGGGAAGCGGGCCTCGATGCGCTTGGCCTTCGGCGAGTTGACCCACGGAATACGGATCGAGGCCGAGCGGTTGCGCGACGAATAGGCCAGCTTGACCGGCGCCTCATAGCCCGGGACCAGACGCTTGTACGAGTTGGTCGTCGAGTTCGAGAAGGCGTTGATGGCCTTGGCGTGCTTGATGATGCCGCCGATGTACCACAGGCACATGTCCGACAGGCCGGCGTACTTGTCGCCGGCGAACAGCGGCTGGCCGTCCTTCCAGATCGACTGGTGCACGTGCATGCCCGAGCCGTTGTCGGCGAACATCGGCTTGGCCATGAAGGTCGCCGACTTGCCGTACGAGGCGGCCACGTTGTGGATCACGTATTTGTACAGCTGCAGGCGGTCGGCCATGGTCAGCAGGTCCGAGAATTTCAGGCCCAGCTCGTGCTGCGCCGGCGCCACCTCGTGGTGGTGCTTCTCGGGGTCGAGGCCCAGGTCCTTCATGACCGACAGCATTTCGCCGCGCAGGTCCTGGCCCGAGTCGACCGGGTTCACCGGGAAGTAGCCGCCCTTCGGCCCCGGGCGGTGACCCATGTTGCCTTCCGAGTACTCGGCGCCGGTGTTGGCCGGCAGCTCGGTCGAGTCATAGGTGTAGCCGGTGTCGTGCGGCTGGGTGGACCAGCGCACGTCGTCGAAGATGAAGAACTCGGCTTCCGGACCGAAGAAGACCGCGTCGCCCACGCCGGAGCTCTGCACATAGGCCAGGGCCTTCTTGGCCATCGAGCGGCTGTCGCGGTTGTAGGCCTCGCCGGTGTCCGGGTTCAGCACGTCGCAGAACAGGAACAGGGTCGTCTGCTGGTAGAAGGGATCGATGTAGGCGGTCTTCAGGTCCGGCTTCAGCAGCATGTCGGACTCGTTGATGGCCTTCCAGCCCGCGATCGACGAGCCGTCGAACATCGTGCCTTCCTCGAGGAACTCCTCGTCGACCAGGTCGATATCGAAGGTGACGTGCTGCAGCTTGCCGCGCGTGTCGGTGAAGCGGAGATCGACGTAGCGGACGTCTTTCTCCTTGATGTCCTTAAGGATCTTGCCGGCGTCGCTCATTCTTCGAGAGTCCTGTTTCTTATGGGAGGATCGTCACGGTCGGACCGGAAGGACCAACCGGTAGTCTGGGTGATCAGACCGCTTGCGCGCCCGTCTCACCGGTTCGGATGCGAATGACGTCCACGACGTCAGACACGAAAATCTTGCCGTCGCCGATCTTTCCGGTCCGGGCGGCGGTCTGGATGGCCTCGATCACCGAGGGGGCCAGGTCGTCCGGCACCACCACCTCGATCTTGATCTTGGGCAGGAAGTCGATGACGTATTCGGCGCCGCGATACAGCTCCGAATGGCCCTTCTGACGGCCGTAACCCTTGGCCTCGAGCACGGTCATGCCCTGGACGCCCGCGTCCTGCAGGGCCTCTTTCACTTCATCCAGCTTGAATGGCTTGATGACGGCTTCAATCTTTTTCATCGGCGTTCCCGGGCGGGCTCTTGAATGCCTCGCGCTCGGGCACCAAAGGGACATTGCATTGCACAATAAGGCAAGCCCTTTTCCACCGATGACGCCATCCGTGAACGGAGGAGAGGCGAAGTGAGCGTGACAGACCTTCCCGACTGGCGAAACGCCCTGCCCTGGCCCGGCCCGGACGCGCACAAGCATGCGCGCGGTCGGCTGGGCGTGGTGTCCGGCCGCGCCACCCGGACCGGGGCCGCGCGATTGGCCGCGCGCGCCGGCCTGCGCATCGGGGCGGGGGTCGTGCGCATCCTCTGTCCGCCGGACGCCGCGCCGGTGATCGCCCCGGCGATCGAGGCGGTGATGCTGACCCCCTTCGCTTCCGACGAGGCCCTCGCGGCCGCGGCGCGCGAGATGGACGCCGTCGTCATCGGGCCGGCCGCCGGCGTCAACGACGTCACCGCCGCCAATGTGCGCGCCCTGGCCGAAACCGGCGCCGCCCTCATCGTCGACGCGGACGCGCTGACCGTATTCCGGGACGCGCCGGACGACCTGTTCGGCCTGCTGGACCGGGACGATGTCCTGACTCCCCATGAGGGCGAGTTCAGACGTCTGTTCCCCGACCTGCTCGACACCGGCCGCGAGCCGGCCGCCCGTGAGGCCGCGCGCCGCGCCGGCGGGGTGGTGGTGCTGAAGGGGCGGGCTACGGTGATCGCCGCGCCGGACGGACGTCTGGCCGTCAACGACAACGGCACGCCCTGGCTGGCCACAGCCGGGACGGGCGACGTGCTGGCGGGCATGATCGGCGGACTGTTGGCCCAGCGGATGGACAGTTTCGACGCCGCCCGCGCCGCCGTCTGGATGCACGCCGAAGCCGCCCGTCTGTTCGGCCCGGGCCTGATCGCCGAGGACCTGCCCGAGCGCCTGCCCGCCGTGCTGTCGGCCATCCTCGCCGGATTGCATGCCAACCGCGCCTGAGCGTCCGTCGCCGACCGCGACCCGACGCCCGGTTCAAATCGTCACCGAACAGGCCTAACAGGGCGCCATGTTGATCGTCCTGTCTCCGGCCAAGCGGCTGGACTTCACCGAAGCCGACCCGGCCACCCCCGCCTCGGAGCGCCGCTTCCTCGAGGACACGGCCTCCCTGTCCAGGACCGCGCGCGCCCGCACCGTGGCCGAATTGCGCAGCCTGATGAGCCTGTCGGACGATCTGGCCCGGCTGAACCGTGAGCGTTTCCAGGCCTTCCAGCCCGACTCGACAGACGGGGTTCAGGCCGCCTTCGCCTTCGCGGGCGATGTCTATGAGGGTCTGCGGGCGCGCACGCTGGACGTCGCCGGTCTGGACTACGCCCAGTCGCACCTGCGCATCCTGTCGGGCCTGTACGGCGTGCTGCGGCCGCTGGACCGGATCCAGCCCTATCGCCTCGAGATGGGCACGCGGCTGAAGACCCGTCGCGGGTCCAGCCTGTACGACTTCTGGGGCGATCGCCTGTCGAAATGCCTGAACGCCGACACCGAGGGGCAGGAGGACCCGACCCTCGTGAACCTGGCCAGCCAAGAATATTTCGGCGCGGTCGACGCCCGCGCGCTCAAACTGCCGGTCGTCACGCCTCATTTCTATGAGGAGAAGGACGGCGTGCGCCGGATCATCTCCTTCTTCGCCAAGCGCGCCCGCGGGACCATGGCGCGCTACGCCGTCGACAGGCGCATCGACCGGGCGGAAGACCTCAAGGCCTTCGACCGCGACGGCTATCGCTTCGACGTCGAGGCCTCCACCGACACGGACTGGATATTCACCAGATCGGGAAATTCTTGAGCCCGACCGGATTCATGGCGTAAGACCACAGGCAGAGTCGAAAAGACCTCCAACGGGGAAACAGCATGTTCAAGTGGCCCAAGCGCGGTGACGCCTCCAGCGAGAGCGAGCCGTTCCGCGACATCGGCGACCTGAAAGGCCAGGTGGCGGTCATCTCCGGCTCGACCTCGGGCATCGGCCTCGCCCTCGCCCGCGCCGTGGCCAGCCGCGGCGGCGACGTGGTCATCAACGGACTGGGCGATCCCGCCGAGATCGAGCGCACCCGCGCCGAGATGGAGGCCAGCTGCGGCGTGCGCGTCCGCTATCACGCCGCCAACATGACCCGGGGCGAGGAAGTCGCCGACATGGTGGCCTATGCGAAGCACGAGTTGGGCCGCGTCGATATCCTGGTCAACAACGCCGGCATCCAGCACGTCGAGGCCGTCGAGAAATTCCCCGCCGACAAGTGGGAACAGATCATCGCCATCAACCTGTCGTCGACCTTCTATGCGACGCGGGCGGCGATCCCGATCATGAAGGCCCAGGGCCGCGGCCGCATCGTCAACATCGCCTCGGCCCACGGCCTGGTCGCCAGCCCGTTCAAGTCGGCCTATGTCGCGGCCAAGCACGGCGTCATCGGCTTCACCAAGACCGTCGCCCTGGAGCTGGCCCAGGACAACATCACCTGCAACGCCATCTGCCCCGGCTTCGTCCACACCCCCATCGTGGACAAGCAGATCGACGATCAGGCCCGCACCCGCGGCATGTCCAGGGAGCAGGTGCTGAAGGACGTCATCCTCGGCTCCCAGCCGACCAAGCAGTTCGTCACCACCGACCAGCTGGCGGGCATGTTCCTCTATCTGGTCAGCGACCTCGGCGCCTCGGCCAACGGGGCCAGCTTCTCCATCGACGGCGGCTGGACCGCCCAGTAGGCTCGAAAAGGAGGCTGGCTCTGACCAAACCCAAGGCCGCCTCCCCTCGCCCGACCATCAGCCTCGCCCTGCAGGGCGGCGGCGCCCACGGCGCCTTCCAGTGGGGCGTGCTCGACCGCCTGCTCGAGGACGGCCGTCTCGACGTCCGCGCCGTCACCGCCGCCTCCGCCGGGGCCATGAACGGCGCCGCCCTCATCTCGGGCCTCGAGGCCGGCGGCCCTGACGCCGCCCGGACCCGGCTCGACAAGCTCTGGCGCGAGGTGAACCAGTCCGGCGGCCGCAACGTCTTCGGCGACAGCGCCATCTGGAGCCAGGCCCTGACGCCCGGCTGGCTCAAGGACACAGGCCTGTGGCGCACGGGCGAGAACCTCGCCCTGTCGATGAGCCCGTACCAGTTCAATCCCTTCAACCTGAACCCGCTCAAGCGCGTCCTCGACAACGCTGTCGATTTCGACGCCGTCCGCGCCTCGGCCATCCAGTTCTTCGTCTCGGCCACGGCGGTCAAACAGGGCCGCGCCCACGTCTTCCGCACGCCGGAGATCACCCCCGACGTCCTGCTGGCCTCGTCCTGCCTGCCCCACCTGTTCCAGGCGGTCGAGATCGGGGGCGAGCCCTACTGGGACGGCGGCTATCTGGCCAATCCGGCGCTCTGGCCCCTGATCCACCCGGACACGCCGGACGATATCCTGATCCTGCCCCTCAACCCCTTCGTCCGCGAGGAGACGCCCCATGCGGCGGGCGAGATCATGGATCGCCTGAACGAGATCGTCTTCAACGCCCCGCTCGTCTCCGAACTGCGCGCCTTCGCCCTGCTCCAGTCCCTGATCACCGACGGCCAGTTGAAGGCCGGCAGCCGCCACCGCGTCCAGGCCATCCGTATGCACGCCATCGAAAGGGACCGCTGGCTGGGGCCGCTGTCGCTGGGCTCGAAATTCGACACGGAGTGGACCTTCCTCAACCGGCTCAAGGGCTATGGCCGGGAGGCGGCGGAAGACTGGCTGGCGCAATGCTTCGACGCGGTCGGGGAGCGGTCCAGCGTCGATGTGAAGGCGCGGTTCCTCTAACCCCACCCCGCCTCTTTCAGCATCGCGCGATGGGTCCGGCTCACCGGCGCGACCAGCCCGCCGACCAGCCGCAGCTCCCCGGCCCCGCGCCGCCAGCGCGCGCCTTCGACCGCATCCGCCGCCACCCACCATGAGCGATGCACCCGCCAGCCATGGGCCAGCGTCAGCTCCTCCAGCGCGTCGGCGAAGCGCAGGGTGATCAGTTCCTCGCCCGCGTCGGTATGGACCTTCAGATAGTGGTCGTGCGCCTCCACGGCGATCAGCCGCGCCCCGCGCCGCTTGGCCGACAGCCGCCGCCGGAACGCCGCCTCGGCCTCGGGCAGAGGAGCTTCGATCACCGTCCGTGTCTCGACCCGGACCGGCGCCCGCCGCCAGACCAGCGCCCGCACCGCCATAACCGCCAGCAGGATCGGCCAGACCTGCCACAACAGGTCGAGATAGATGGGACCGCTGATCCGGCCGCCCGCGAGCAGCCGCCCGCTGATCATAACCAGCAGGGCCGTCGGCGGCGTCATCAGCCCTGAGGCCGCGACCAGCCGCCGCCAGGTCACCGGCAGCCTCGTCCGCAGCGCCTCGTCCGCGCCGAAGGCCATCAGCCCCCCGCCGACCATGACCACCATCCAGTGGGCATAGCGTCCCGCGACCGGCGCCTGGTCCGAGGCGAAGGGGGCCAGGAACCCCATCATCAGGCCGATGAAGACCAGCAGGCCGAGGTCGAGCGACCACCGCCGCGCCGCCGACATTCCGCCTGTCCTGACCGCCTGATCGCCCATGTCGCCCCGTTCGCGCAGCCCCGGCGCCGTTCGCGAAATCAGGCCTAGCGAGCCGCCGCGCCCCGGGCAATCCGGTTCGCCGAACCCCCCACTGCCTGATCGGAACCGCCGTGCCCCTCGACCTCCCCCCGCCGCTGAACAGCGCTGTCCTGCTCGCCGTCCTGGCCGCAGCCCTTTCCCTCCTCGCCACCCCCGCGCGGGCCCAGCTGCCGGGCGCCGACGTCGGTGAGCGTCCCGACCCTGCCATGGTCTGCCATGTCGGCGTCTACCGGCTGGATGACGGCGGCTGGATCGACGTCGCCCCCCTGCCCGAGCGTGGCCTGCGCTGGCGCCGTCTCGACGGCTCCACCGGCCGCATGACCGTGGACGCCGACGGTCACTGGATCAGCACCCTCGGCTCCACCCGCCGCATCGAGGGTCCACAGCCCCAGCTCGGCGCCTGCGATCAGGGCCGCATCACCTTTGACGGCCATCCCGGCGCCCGCATCGCCCTCGACGTGCGGGAGACGACCTTCACCAGCCCGGACGGAACCCGCCTCAACGGCCGCCTGATCCTGCCGCCCGGCGATGGACCGGTCCCCATCATGGTCGAGGTCCACGGCTCCGAAGGCGCCAACGCCCTCGACTTCAACGCCTTCCAGCGTTTCGCCCCGGCCTCCGGCGTCGGCGTCTTCGTCTACGCCAAGCGTGGCTCGGGCGGGTCAGAGGGGTCCTACACCCAGGATTTCCACCTGCTTGCCGAGGACGCCGCCGCCGCCGTGATCGAGGCCCGCCGCCTCGCCGGCGACCGCGCCGGACGCATCGGCCTGCACGGCGGCAGCCAGGGCGGCTGGGTCGCCCCGCTGGCGGCCAGCCTCACCCCCGTCGACTTCGTCACCGTCGGCTTCGGTCTCGCCTACGGCCCGCTGTCCGAGGACGCCGACCAGGTCCAGCTCGACCTCAAGGGCAAGGGCTGGGGTCCCGAGGTGCTGGCGCAGGCCCGCGCCATCACCGACGTCACCGGCGCTTTCATCGCCTCCCACGGCGCCGTCGGCTTCGCCGATCTGGAGGCCGTCCGGGCCCGCTACCGCGCCGAGCCGTGGGTCGCCGACATCAAGGGCGAGTTCACCGGCTTCCTGCTGAACACTCCCAACGACGCCATCATCGCCATGGCGCCCCGGCTGGATATCGGCACGCCCTGGAGCTACGACCCGCTCCCGGTCCTGACCGCGCTCGACACGCCCATGCTCTGGATCCAGGCCGCCGAAGACCTCGGCGCCCCGCCAGAAGCCACCCGCGCCCGCCTGATCGCCCTGTCCGCACAGGGCCGCCCGATCACCCTGCTGGAATTCCCCGACACCGACCACGGCATCATCCGGTACGAGACCGCGCCGGACGGGACCCGGACCATGCTGGGCTACGCGCCGGGCTACTATCAGGCGGTGCTGGACTGGGCGCTGGCGGGCCGTCTCAGCGGGACCTACGGGGCTGGGCAGGTGCTGGCGAGAGCGCCTTAGCCCTAACCGATATGCCCCGCCGCCCGCTTCAGGCGGTCGTTGATCGCTTCTCCGAGGCCGTCGGCGGGGATCGGCGACACCGCGATCCCGCCCGGCTTCTCGCGGTCCGCCTCCCGGAAGCGGCGAAACAGGTTCGCCGCCGCCTCGCGCAGGTCGCCCGTCGGGCTCAGGCTCCAGCGCGGATCGCCCACCCCCGGCCCGAAACCCAGCAGCAGCTCACCCTTGTGCAGGGTCGTCACATTGATCCGCACCGGCGCGTCCGGCGCATAGTGCAGCGTCAGGCGGCCGGGCGAGCGGTGCCCCTCCCCGCCCGTGTCGAGCGGGCCGACCACGGTCTCCAGCTCCTCGCGCGTCACCGAGCCGGGGCGCAGCAGGCTGACCTTGCCGCCCAGCACCGAGACCACCGTGCTTTCGACCCCCACGGCGCAGGGGCCGCCGTCCACGCCCTCGGCGGCGGCGAAGCCGGTTTCGTCCATCGCGTCCTGGAAGGTGGTCGGGCTGGGCCGCCCCGAGCGGTTGGCCGACGGCGCCACCACCGCCCCGCCGAAAAGGCCCAGCACCGCGCGCGCCCTGGCATGGCCCGGCACGCGCACCGCCACGCTGTCCAGCCCGGCGCGGGCCAGGTCACAGACCGCCTCGCGGTCCCGCACCGGCGCGACGATGGTCAGAGGCCCGGGCCAGAAGGCCTCGGCCAGCTTGCGGGCGTTGGCGTCGAACAGGGCGATCCGCTCGGCGCCCGCCGCATCGGCGACGTGTGAAATCAAGGGGTTGAAGCGCGGTCTTCCCTTGGCCTCAAAGATCGCCGCCACGGCCGCCGCGTTCGAGGCGTCGGCGCCCAGCCCGTAGACCGTCTCGGTCGGCAGCAGGATCAGCTTGCCGTCCGCCAGCGCCCGGGCGGCGGCCTCTTCCGCGCCACTCATGCCCGCCGCGCCTGAAGCGCGACCCGCACCGTCACCTGTCGATCGATCAAACCGTTCCAAACGCCGGAAGTCCCTATGCCGAAGTCCGCCCGGTCGAAGGCGAAGCCGCCGGTCATCTGCGCCCTCGCCCCCTCGGTGCGCAAGTCCATGGGGAAGCTGACCGGCCGGGTCACCCCCCGGGCGGTCAGATCGGCCCGCGCCGTATAGCGCCCACCGCCCTCGGGCTGCAGGGCGCGCAGCTGGAACCGGATCACCGGATAGCGCGCCGCATCCAGAAATCCGGGGCCCAGCGCCCGTTCGGTGGCCGGGCCGGGCTGCATCCGCAGCGACCGGACCTGCACGGTCACCGTCGCCCTTGAGCGTTCAGGCGCGTCCGGGTCGACCAGGATGTCCCCGGTCCAGTCCTCGAACCGCCCCGTATGGACCCCGGCGAAGCTGCGGACCGACAGGTCGATGGTCGAGCCCGCGCGATCAATGCTCCACGCCTCCGGCGGCGGGGCCAGCGCAGCCAGGACGCCCCACAGCGCGACCCCGGCGAGCGGACGCCCGACGCGGCCCAACCCGGTCACGGGCGGCGTGGAATCAGCGGGATCATCCGGTGCAGGACATTGTCCCGGTCGATGAACTGGTGCTTCAGCGCGCCCAGGACGTGCAGGGCCAGCAGCACATAGACCGCCTTCACCGCGATGCCGTGCAGGTCCATCAGCGCCCCGGCCGTCTCGCGACCGCCGCCGATCGGCAGCAGCGGCCAGTTGAACAGGCCGAACCAGACGATATCGCGCCCCATCGCCGAGCTGGCCGCCCAGCCCGTCAGCGGCAGGACAATCAGGGCCACGTAGAACAGCACATGGGCGCCGCGCGCCAGAATCCGCTCCCAGCCCTTCATCCGCTCGGGCAGCGGCAGGGCGGGATGGGCGATCCGCCAGCCGATCCGCACCAGCGTCAGCAGCAGGATGGTCAGGCCCAGAGATTTGTGGATCTGCACGAACTCGCGCGACAGCGGCCCTTCGGTCGCCTCGTGCGCAGTGATCAACAGGATCTGGGCCAGGATCATGGCCGCGATCAGCCAGTGCAGGACCAGCGAGAGTGCGGAGTATCGGTGACGTGGTTCAGCCATGACTTCCCTTCCGTGACGGCGCCCCGTCACTGTGCGTCGATCCGACCCGCTTCGCCACCCCTTGCACAAGGGAGGGGGAAAGGGTCATCACCACCATGCCGTTCTCGACAGTCCCGGACCTCCGATGACCTACCGCGCCCCGATCCGCGATATCGCCTTCGCCCTGCAAGCCGTCGCCGGCATTGACCAGGTCGCCGCCACCGGCGCCTTCCCCGATTACGACGCCGACCTGATGGGTGCGGTGCTCGAGGCCGCAGGCCAGTTCTCCGAGGAAGTCCTCGCCCCCCTGAACCGCGTGGGCGACCAGAAGGGCTCGGTCTGCAAGGACGGCAACGTCACGCCCGCCCCCGGCTTCTCGGACGCCTACCGCCAGTTCGCCGCCGGCGGCTGGACCGGCCTGACCGCCCAGACCCACTCCGGCGGCCAGCAACTGCCCAAGGCGCTGGAGCTGGCGGCTTATGAGACCGTCCACTCGGCCAACATGGCCTTCGGCCTGTGCCCCATGCTGTCCCTCGCCGCCATCGAGGCGCTGGAGGCCGTCGGCACGGACAGCCAGAAGGAAACCTACCTGACCCGTCTGGTGTCCGGCGAGTGGACCGGAGCCATGGTCCTGACCGAGCCGGGCGCGGGCTCGGACCTCGGCGCCCTGACCGCCACGGTGATCCCGAACGGCGACGGAACCTACAAACTGTCGGGCCAGAAGATCTTCATCACCTGGGGCGATCACGACGCGACGGACAACATCGTCCACCTGGTCCTCGCCCGCCTGCCCGACTCCCCCCCGGGGCCCAAGGGCATCAGCCTGTTCCTGGCCTCGAAATACCACGTCAACGCCGACGGCTCGCTGGGCGAACGCAACAGCTTCCATCCCGTCAGCGTCGAGCACAAGCTGGGCATCCACGGCTCGCCCACCTGCGTCATGGCCTATGAGGACGCCACCGCCGAACTGGTCGGCCAGCCCAACCAGGGCCTCGCCCATATGTTCGTCATGATGAACGCCGCCCGTCTCGCCGTCGGCGTCGAGGGCGTCGGCATCGCCGAGCGCGCCTACCAGCACGCCCTGCAGTACGCGCAGGAGCGCAAGCAGGGCCGCAGCGTCTGGACCGGCGTCGCCAACAGCCCGATCGTCGATCACCCGGACGTGCGCCGCACCCTCAGCGTGATGAAGGCGAAGATCGCCGCCGCCCGCGCCATCTGCCTGTCGACCGGGGTCGCCGCCGACCTCGCCCGCCACGCCGCCACCGAAGAGGACCGCCGCAAGTGGAAGGGCCGCGAGGACCTGTTCACGCCCATCGCCAAGGCCTGGTCCACCGACGTCGGCTGCGAGGTCGCCTCCCAGGGCGTGCAGGTCCACGGCGGCATGGGCTTCATCGAGGAGACCGGCGCGGCCCAGTACTATCGCGACGCCCGCATCGCCCCGATCTACGAAGGCACCAACGGCATCCAGGCCATGGACCTGGTCGGCCGCAAGCTGTCGCAGGACGGCGGTGACGCCGCCAAGGCCCTGATCGCCGACTTCAAGGAAACCCTGATCCAGCTGCCCCGCCTGTACAGCGGCAAGCCGGTCGAGCGCTTCGCCAATGCGGTCGAGGCGGTCCAGGACGCCACCCTGTGGCTGCTCGACGCCAAGCAGGAGCCGGCGCGCGCCGCCGACGTGCTGGCCGCCGCCGACGCCTATCTGAAGCTGCTGGGCGACGTCACCGGCGGCTGGATGCTGGCCAGGGGCGCGCTCTGGGCTCGCGCCGAGCTCGACGCCGGCCGGGGCGATCCGGTCTGGCTCGAGGGCAAGATCGCGCTCTACGAGGTCTACGCCGCCAACGTCCTCGGCCATGTCTCCAGCCGCCTCGCGGCCGTCGGCCAGGGCGGCGCCCTGCTGGAACGGATGAGCGTGGACGTGCTGGTGGGCTGAGTTCCCGACCACTCACCTCTCCGTTCGCCCTCAAGCGAATGGAGAGGACAGATCGACGCGTCCAGCGTCGATCAGGTGAGGGCGGCTCTGTGTCGGCAGGAGACGCCTCGAACGCCGGTGTCGGCGGCTAACCACTTACCGCCTGCGCCGCCCCCTCCTGATCGGCGAAGACGCCGATCTGTCCTCCCCATCGCCTTGAATGGGCGATGGGGAGGTGAGCGTTCAGCCGTTGACCCTCTCCGCGACCACGCCCAAGGTCCGCCGTCCAACGGGGAGCCTGTCATGAATCGCCGCGACCTTATCGCCACCTCCGCCGCCGCACTCGCCGCGACGGCCCTCCCCGCCATGGCCAATTCCAAGACCCCCGCCGGAGCCTCGATGTCCAACGCGCCCGTCCCGCCCGTCGCCAAGAAGATCCCCGTCACCATTGAACAGCTCGGCCGCACGCGGACCGACGACTATCAGTGGATGAAGGACGACAACTGGCAGCAGGTCCTGCGCGATCCGTCGATCATCAAGGCCGACGTCAAGGAGCATCTGGACGCCGAGAACGCCTATCGCGAGGCCATGATGCGCTCGACCGAGCCGCTCCAGCTTGAGCTGTTCGAGGAGATGAAGGGTCGCATCAAGGAGGACGACAGCTCCGTCCCCCTGCCCGACGGCCCGTGGGAGTATTACACCCGCTTCGAGACCGGCCAGCAGCACCCGCTCTACTGCCGCCGCCCCAAGGGTCAGGCCAACGGCGAGGTCGTCCTGCTCGACGCCAACCAGCTGGCCGAGGGCAAGGCCTACTCCTCGGTCGGCGCCACCGAACACAGCCGTGACCACAGCCTGTTCGCCTACGCCGAGGACGCCCAGGGCTCCGAGGTCTACCGCATCTACGTCACCGACATCGCCACCGGCGCCTTCATCGGTGAGACGATCGACAGCGCCATGGGCGACTTCGTCTTCTCGGCGGACGCCCAATGGATCTTCTGGATCAACCGCGACGACAACGGCCGGTCGGACAAGATCCTGAAGCGCCTCGTCCGCGGCGGCGAGATCACCACCGTGTACGAGGAGCCGGACGACGGCATGTACATGGGGCTGGGGACCAGCGCCGACGACAAGTTCATCCTCATCACCAGCGGCAACGGCGAGCAGACCGAATACCGCTTCGTCCCCGCCGACCAGCCCGAGGCGACCCCGGTCGTCATCGAGCCGCGCCGCGAGGCGGTGCGCTATGACGCCGACCACTGGGGTGACCGCTGGGTCATCCGCACGGACGCCGACGGCGCCGTGGACTTCAAGATCGTCACCGCCCCGACCGACGCCCCGGGCCGCGCCCATTGGACCGATCTGGTGCCCTTCACCGAAGGCCGCCTGATCGAGAGCATCTCGCCCTTCGCCGACCATCTGGCCCGGGTCGAGCGCTATGACGCCAACACCCGGATCGTCATCCGCACCCGCGCGGGCGAGGAGCACGCCATCGCCGTGGACGAGCCCGCCTATGTGCTGGGCCTCAGCGGGACCTACGAATACGACTCGCCGATGACGCGGTATGTCTACACCTCGCCGTCCACACCCGCGCAGACCTTCGACTACAACATGGCCACCCGCGAGCGGACCCTGCGCAAGACGCAGGAGGTCCCGTCGGGCCACAACATCGACGACTATGTGGTCGAGCGGCTGAACGCTCCGGCCTCCGACGGTGCGCTGGTCCCCGTCACCATCCTGCGCCGCAAATCGACGCCGGTGGACGGCTCGGCCCCGGTCCTGCTGTACGGCTACGGCTCCTACGGCATCCCCATGGGCGCGGGCTTCAACACCAACCGCCTGTCGCTGGTGGATCGCGGCTTCATCTACGCCATCGCCCACATCCGGGGCGGCTCGGACAAGGGCTGGGGCTGGTTCCTGGCCGCGCGCCGGATGACGAAGAAGAACACCTTCACCGACTTCATCGCCGCCGCCGAGCATCTGATCGAGAAGAACTACGCCCGCGCCGGCAACATCGTCACCCACGGCGGGTCCGCCGGCGGCCTGCTGATGGGCGCGATCAACAACATGCGCCCCGACCTCTGGGCCGGGGTCATCGGCGACGTGCCCTTCGTGGACGTGATCAACACCATGTCGGACGTCAGCCTGCCGCTGACCCCGGGCGAATGGCCCGAGTGGGGCGACCCGATCACCGATCCCGAGGCGTACGACTACATGTATTCGTACAGCCCCTATGACCAGGTCGAGGCCAAGGCCTATCCAGCGGTGCTGGCCACCGGCGGCCTGTCCGACCCGCGCGTCACCTACTGGGAGCCGGAAAAGTGGGTCGCCAAACTGCGTCCGGCCACCACCTCGGGCAAGCCGGTCCTGCTGAAGATCAACATGACCGCCGGCCACTTCAGCTCATCGGGCCGTTTCGACTATCTGAAGGACATCGCGATCGTCTACGCCTTCGCCATCTGGGCCATCCGGAAGGGCTGGGAGCAGGCCTGAGCCCGCTCCCCCTCGGCCCCTACGGATTGAGGGTCCAGGTCCAGGCGCCGGCTTCGTCGGCGTGAAACGCCGTGAAGTTCCGGACGTCCTGCCCGTAGTCGCACTCGCTCGCGCCGGTCGAATAGAAGGTGTAGGGGCCCGGGTACTCGACGCAGAGCGTGTGGCTGCCCTGCCAGCTCCGTCCCGACCCGTCTGTGGCGTCGGCGTAGAAGTAGAAATTCGCGTTGCCCGTGGTGACGAGGTCGCGGCAGGCGCCGTTGGCGACGTCATACCAGCCGCGATTGATGAACTGGCTCTCGCCGGGCTGGACATAGGAGACCGCCACGGTGGCGTCGCGTCCGCTGCGGTTGCAGACCTTCAGGTCGATAGTGGCCTGGCCGTAGCTCCCGGCCACGTTCTTGTCCGAACGCGTCTGGGCGTTGACACTCACCGGCAGGGCCGAGAGGGCGAGGACAAGACCGGCGATGAGAGGGATCGGCTTCATGTCAGGCTCCGGGATCGATCTGGACCTTGAAACTAGAGGACAGAACCGCGTTCTGTCACTGACCAATTCTGACGATGGCGAATGAAAACAATGGCTCCCCTGCTCAGAGACACCACAGAGGCCGACCTCGGGACCATCACCGCCCTTTATGCGGATGAGGTTCTGCACCGGACGGCGACCTTCGAGCTTGATCCCCCGGACGAGGCTGAAATGGCGTCCCGGCTGGCCGGAGTCCGCAAGCTGGACCTGCCGTGGCTGACGGCCGAGCTCGACGGCCGGGTCGTCGGCTATGCCTATCTGTCGCCCTTCCGGCTGCGCCCGGCCTATCGCTACTGCGTCGAGCTGTCGGTCTATGTCGCGCCGGACGCCCAGGGCCGGGGCGTGGGCCGGGCCCTCATGGCCGCCCTGATCGACCGCGCCCGCGCCATGGGCCTGCGCCATCTGATCGGCGCCATCGGCGACAGCGCCAACACGGGCTCGATCGCCCTGCACCGCTCCGCCGGCTTCCGTGAGGCGGGCGTCTGGCGCGAAACCGGCTGGAAGTTCGATCGCTGGATCGACGTGGTTCTGATGCAGCTGGACCTCACGCCCGACGGCGCGCCGCCGGTCACGGACGGGCTGCGGCTCTGAGACCGTTGCGAGCGGGGTCCGGAAGGCCTAGGTCTGCGTCCATGGCCCTCCTGCGGACCCTGCTGATGCTGTGCGGCGCCCTCGCGGTGCTGACCCTCGGCGCCCTGCCCGCTGCGGCGGCCGGGCCCGCGGCGCCGCCCTGCCATGAGGCGCCGGCCCGCGCCAGGAGCGGTTCCGTGCACCATGGCGAGGCTCCCTCCGGAGCGCCCGCCAAGGCGATCAAGGTCATGGCCTGCTGCGTCATGTGCGTCACCGCCCCGCTCCCGGCGCCGGTCGAGGCCGCCCGCGCCGCTGCGGCGCCGGACCTGAGTCCCCTTCCCGTGGCCCGTCTGATCGGCCAGGCCCCGACGCCCGAGCACGGTCCTCCCCGCGCCTGATCCCGAGCCCTCTCGCACGCGCCGGACCCCCGGCGCCGGATCAGACACGCACTCAAGGAGCCGTTCATGGCCCGCCTTCTCGCCCCCCTCGCCGGGGCCTCCCTGCTCGCGCTCGCCCTTCCGGCAGCGGCCCAGCAGCACGACCACCACCCGGCCTCCGCGCCGCAACAGCAGCCTTCCGCCGCCGCCCCCCACGCCGGTCACGCCATGTCCGGGATGAACCCCGCCGCTCCTGACGGGCCGGAGATGGATCACTCCGGCCACGCCATGACCGGCAATCTCGGCCCCTGGCCGATGACCCGCGAAGCCTCCGGCACCGCCTGGCAGCCTGATGCCTCACAGCACGGCGGCGTGCACAGCCGCCTCGGCGACTGGAGCCTGATGAGCCACCTCCAGCTCAACCTGGTTTACGACCGTCAGAACGGCCCGCGCGGCGACGACAAGACCTTCGTCAGCGGCATGGTCATGAGTTCGGCGCGCCGCGACTTCGCCGACGGCTCAACCCTGAACCTGCGCGCCATGCTCAGCCCCGACCCCTTCATGGGCAAGGACGGCTATCCGCTGCTGCTCGCGGCGGGCGAGACCGCCGATGGCGTCAACCCGCTGGTCGATCGCCAGCATCCGCACGAGCTGGTGATGGAGCTGTCGGCCAGCTACGCCAGACCGCTGACCGACAAGGACACGGTCTTCGCCTACATCGGCTACCCCGGCGAACCCGCCTTCGGACCGCCCGCCTTCATGCACCGCATGAGCGCCATGGACAGTCCCGAGGCGCCGATCACCCACCACTGGCTGGATTCGACCCACATCGTCTTCGGCGTCGCCACCCTCGGCTGGGCCCACGACCGGGTGAAGCTGGAGGCCTCGTCCTTCACCGGGCGCGAGCCGGATCAGAACCGCTACGACTTCGATCCGCCCGAGTTCGACAGCTGGGCTGTCCGCGGGACCTGGAACCCGACCGACAACTGGTCCTTCCAGGCCTCGTACGCCGACGTCACCGGCCCCGAACAACTCGAACCGGACGAGAACGACCGCAAGCTCTCGGTCAGCGCCATCCACACCCGCCGGATCGGCGCCGAGGGCTGGTGGTCCACGACCGTCGCCTGGGGCCGCAAGATCAACGATCACGACGAGAGCAAGGACGGCTGGCTGCTGGAGGGCGCGATCAGCCCGGACGACCGCTGGACCGTCTTCGCCCGCGCCGAGCGGATCGAGACGGATGAGCTGGTCCCCGGCCTCGGCGGCGGCCACGGCGACCTCCATACGGTGGCGAAGGCCTCGGTCGGGGCGGTCCACGACTGGCGGCTGGCCGACAATGTCCGCTTCGGCCTCGGCGCCCTGTACAGCGTCAACCAGGTTCCCGGCGCGCTCGAACCGCTCTACGGCGGCGACCCTGACGGCGGCATGATCTTCATGCGTCTGAAGGTGCAGTAGCGGGCAGACACGCCGTCAGGGGACACGTCGCGTCTTCCCTGACGGCGGCTGGGAAGTGATTGGCGGTTGGTGACTAGTGGTTCGATGCCGCTTGCGCAGTGCGTCGTTGGCGGGCGCCGGCCCCGAAGCCGCCCCCCACTAATCACCAATCACTTCGCCGGCTCCGCTCCCACCAGCCTCGCACGGTTCATCCGTCAGTGCGGCGCGATGTCGTCCGGCGGCGTCATCAGCCAGGGGGCCAGACGGAAGCGTCGCGGCGGCGTGCCGACCGTGCGGTGCAGGATGAACTGCCGGGCGAACTGGACCACCGCCCGCAGGGTCTGCTCGTCGAACGGCTTGGACACCGCGCCCAGGGCGCCGGCGAAGCCGTCCGGGATCTGTTCGGGATTGGCGGTCAGGAAGACCACCGCCGCGCCGTGGTCCGCCACGAGCTTCTGCGCGATCTGCGGCCCGGTCATGCCGTCCAGCAGGTTGACGTCGATCAGGGCCAGATCCGGGCGCTCGCGCTCCGCAATGGCGAAGGCCCCCGCCTTGTCCATGGCGCAGCCGACGACGTCGCAGCCGGATTCGCCCAGCACGAGCTCCAGCTCCATCGCCAGCAAGGCCTGGTCTTCCACGATCATGACCCGAAGGTCCGGCAGGTCGGACACGCGACTTCCCCCACACACACGCTAACCAGACGCATTTACACTGTTGTGTCCGCCAGCGGACATGCGAACGCATGATTGGCTATTTGGTTCTGCGTGAGCTAGGAATTCCCGGCCTTTTCAACCCTCGGGGGACAGATGACCGCGGCTGCGGAAGACCGGATCGTCGAACTGCAGACCCGCCTTCTGGGGGGCTACCAGTTGCTTCAGACGCTGGTGGGGATTCGCCTGCGCAGCGTGACCGATCCCGAAAGCCTGCGCCACCTGACCTGGCTCAGCGACGTCACCGCGTCCATGGAGTTGATCAGCCGCCGGATGACCGCCGGCGGGCCGCTCGATTTCGCCGGCTATCTGGACGATGTCGCCGCCTTCTGGAGCCGCGCCTGTGCGGGCCGGCCCGTCCGCATCGAGGTGCGGGGCCAGACCACCCTGATGCCGGACAGCCATCTGCTGCCGATGGCGATCATCACCCATGAGCTGATCTCCAACGCCTGCCGCCACGCCTTCCCCGACGACCGCCGCGGCGCCATCGCCGTCGCCTTCTCGCGCGCGGTCGGCGGCGTCAGCCTGGTGGTCCGCGATTCAGGCATCGGCGCCGAGACCATCCAGCCGGGCGAAGGCCTGTCGCTGGTGCAGGGGCTGGTCGACCACCTCGGCGGCTCCATGAGCCTCGAAACCGCCCCCGGCGCCGGCGTCGGCGTCCGCATCCGCCTGCCGCTGGAAACCGCCCGGACGCACTAGGCGGCCAAAGCCGTCCGGACGCGCATCAAGGCTTCGCCCAGCCAGTTGCTCCCCTGCCAGTTGGCGGGATCAACGATTCGAGGATCGTCCCACGCCAGCCCGACGCCCCAGACCGGGTCGTAGTGCGCCCCCTCGACCAGAATCAGATCCTCGGTCGCCAGCAGGTATTTGCGCAGGTTCTCCGCCTGACCGAATTTGGCGAGGTTGCCGGTGAAGACGATCTCACGGGCGTTCGCGTCCCAGACGCCGGCGTCGAATCCCTTCACCAGCCGCCCCAGCGCCTTGTGCGCCTTCGGCGCCTCGCGCCAGTCGCGCTTCTGCCCGACCGCCATGATCCGTTCGAGCATCTCCGCATCCGCGAACAGGGCCGCCTTCCCGGCCATCATGAACTGCTCCGCGCAGTTGAACTTGCGCGGCGTCCCCTCACCGGGCAGCACGGCCTCGAACGCGGCGGGATGCCACTGACTGAAAGGCCCGTTCAGAAAGAAGAAGTGCGTCGCCGTTCGCGAGGTCTTCAGCGACGGATTGAGCTCAACGAAGGTCATGCCCGTGCATAGCCGGGCTTCACCGCCCCGGTCACCCCCGGCGCGCGCAAGCGACCGCTCACGCGATCGGCATGCGGGACAGATCAGGATGTTCTGAAGGCCGGAAGCGGATGGCTGGGGAACTAGGACTCGAACCTAGAATGACGGTACCAAAAACCGGAGTGTTACCATTACACCATTCCCCAGCAGGTCCGGCGTCGCCCCGCCCTGCGGCGAGGAGGCGGTCAGATACGCCGGGGCGAAGCGGGACGCAAGAGGCTTTTCGCAGCTTCTTTCATCTCCGTTTTCGGAGAGCTTTCGGGCGAGCGGCGGTCGCCGATCACCGGGTCGCAAACTATTTACCGGAAGGCGTTTTCTCCGCTTGCGGGCGCAAAAACGCGTCGCTATAAGCCCCCTCCTCAAGTCGGAGTGTGGCTCAGCCTGGTAGAGCACTGCGTTCGGGACGCAGGGGTCGGAGGTTCGAATCCTCTCACTCCGACCATTCTTTCCAAGGGTTTCCCGAGACCCTGGAAACAAGCGAAAGAGCCTCCTTCGGGAGGCTCTTTTCGTTTCAGCCCCCCGCTTTGGACGCCACCGCCGCCAGATGCGCGCCGACGCTTTCGATGGTGCGTTCGCCCAGGGCCTTGCGGCGGGCCAGCAGCTCCGGGGAGCCGGCGTCATGGTCGGTCATGAGCTTCTTCACGAAGGCGCCGGACTGCACCTCGTCCAGCACCTGATCCATCGCCGCCTTTGAGGCGTCGCCGATAATGCGCGGCCCGGTCAGATAGGCGCCGTACTCGGCCGTGTTGGAGATTCGCCCGAACGCCCCGGCGATTCCCTTCTCGAACATCAGGTCGGTGACCAGCTTCAGCTCATAGAAGCACTCGAACCACGCCACCTCGGGCGGATAGCCGGCGTTAACCAGCGTCATGAAGGCCCCGTCGACCAGTTCGGCCACGCCGCCGCACAGGACCACCTGCTCGCCGAACAGGTCGCTTTCGCACTCGTCCCTCATCGTGGTCTCGAGAATGCCCTTGCGGCCGCAACCCAGCGCCGCCGCATAGGAAAGGCCCAGGGCATGGGCGCCGCCGGTGAAGTCCTGCTGCACCCCGAACAGGCAGAAGACCCCCTCCCCGGCCTCATACAGGTCGCGGATGCGCGGCCCGATTCCCTTGGGCGAGGCCAGAATCACATCCAGGTCCGCGCGCGGCTTCACCAGCTCGAACCGCACCGACAGGCCATGGGCGAAGATCAGGGCCGCGCCCGGCCGGATGTTGGGCTCCAGCTCGTCGCGCCACAGATCGCGGTGCGCCTCGTCCGAGACCATGACGGCGACCACATCCGCCCCCGCCGTCGCCTCACCCGCGGTCAGAACGGTGAAGCCGTCCGCCTCGGCCTTCGCCCGCGTCGCCGAAGTCGCCTTCAGCCCGATGACGATGTCGGTCACCCCCGAGTCGCGCAGGTTCAGCGCATGGGTCCGCCCCTGACTGCCGTAACCGATCACGGCCACGCGCTTGCCGCGGATGATCGAAAGGTCGCAGTCGGCGTCGTGGTAGGCGGGAAGCGGATTGGGTAGGGTCTGGGTCATGAGCACAGACCTACAGCCTTCCGACGTCATCGGCTTCTGGAAAGAGGCCGGCCCCGGCAAGTGGTTCGCCAAGGATGACGCCTTCGACGACGTCTTCCGCCAGCGCTTCGCCCACGGCCACATGATGGCGGCGCGGCGTGAGCTGGATCACTGGGCCGAGACGCCGGAGGGATCGCTGGCCCTGCTGATCCTGCTGGACCAGTTCCCGCGCAACTGCTTCCGCGGCACGGCGCACCAGTTCGCCACCGACCCGCTGGCCCGCCATTTCGCCGAACAGGCGGTGGCGCGCGGCCATCATCTGGCGTTCGAGACCGACCTGCGGAACTTCCTCCTGCTGCCGTTCGAGCATTCCGAGCGGCTGGAGGACCAGGACCGCTATCTGGCCCTGATCGGCGATGACGCGGACCTGCAGAAATGGGGTCACATCCACCGCGACATCATCGTCAGGTTCGGCCGCTTCCCGCACCGCAACGCCTGTCTGGGACGCGAGACGACGGCCGAGGAGCAGGCGTTTCTGGAGGGCGGCGGATTCGGCGGATAGGTGATGATCCGCCCCCGGACAATCGCCGACGCAACAAACCACCTGAAGATGTATTTTCGCCAAGTACCCCCATATTGGAACGGCCACGGTTGTGAGCTAAGCGGGTAGCAGCCTGTTTTTCGGCTGCTTTTTCGCCCCGGGGGGATCTGTGAAGTCCAATCTTGTCCGCCACGCCGTTCGCGGCCTGGCTCTTTTGACGTGCGCCGTCGTCCTGACGGGCTGTCTCTCGATGAAATCCTATGTCGACCCCGCGCTGCCGATGGTGGGCCGCGCCGACATCGCCGCGCCGGCCACCGCGCGCCCGGTCCAGGTTGCGGTCGAGTTCCGCACCAAGGGCGCCATCAACGCCGCCGCGACCTCTGAAATCCAGCCGCGGATCATCGCGGTCGCCGCCGAGTCGGGCCTGTTCTCGTCCGTCTCGCGCGACGCCGCCGGCCCTGACGCCGGCCTGCTGACCGTCGTGATCGACAACAGGCCGCTGGAAGGCGAGAACGCGGAGGCCGAAGGCTTCGGCGTCGGCCTCACCCTCGGCGCCGTGGGCAGCATGGTGACCGACGTCTACGTCGCCCAGGTCACCTACAGCCGCGCCGGCCAGACCACCTCGGTGGACGTGCGCCATGCCCTGCACACCACGATCGGCAACAAGTCCGGCCCGGCCGGCCTGACGGCCGTGACGCCCATCGACGGCGTCCACCAGATCATGGACCAGATCATCTGGAACGGTCTGGACCAGCTGGCCGACAAGGGAGCGTTCAACTGATGCGCCGCCTGATCCGCAGCGCCGCCGTCCTGGCGGTCATGTCCACCCTCGCCGCCTGCGTCAGCACGCCGGCGCCGACCTATCAGCCCAGCATCGCCAATCTGCAGTCCCTGCGCTCGGGCACGGCGATGATCGGCGTCGACGCCTTCACCGCGAACGAAGGCGTCAGCAATCGCAGCTTCGTCCTGCGCGGCAGCACCATGAGCGGCTCCGGCGTCGACGGCACGTTCAGCACCTATCTGCAGGAAGCGCTGGAAGCCGAACTCCGCAACGCCGGGCGCTTCGGCGACGCGGCGGCCCTGCGTCTGTCCGGGACCCTGACCACTAACCGGCTCAACGCCGCCGGCATCAGCACCGGCGACGGCGCGGTCGGCGCCCGCTTCGTGCTGACCCGCGACGGCCAGGTGGTCTACGACAAGGAGCTCACCGGCGAACACCAGTGGCCGTCGTCGTTCATCGGCGCGGTGGCCATCCCCGCGGCGGTGCAGGGCTATCCGGCCACCGTGGAGAAGCTGATCAGCCTGCTGTTCGCGGATCCCGACTTCATCGCGGCGACCCGCTGACCCGGCCGGGCGGGGGTTCGCCCCCGCCCGCGCCAACCCGGGACGCCCCGGATCTGACCGGACCGAGACCCCTGACGCCGATCGGCGGTGCGGCGCCTGATCCGGACCGGGCCCTGCGCCGACCACGTTCCTGTGAGCAACCGAATCGATGGTCTGCCCTTGGAGGCGAATCGGCGACACTGTGTCCCCATGAGCGCCGCCTTTGACCTGATCGACGTACCCGCCGCCCCGGCCGATCACCCGGAGCACCAGTACCTCAACCTGCTGCGCGACATCCTCGAGAACGGCGCGCGCCGGGACGACCGCACCGGCACCGGGACGCTGGGCGTGTTCGGCCGCCAGATGCGGTTCGACCTGTCCAAGGGCTTCCCGGTCCTGACCACCAAGAAGCTGCACCTGCGTTCGATTATCGTCGAACTGCTGTGGTTCCTGCGCGGCGAGACCAATATCGGCTGGCTGAAGGAAAACGGCGTAAGCATCTGGGACGAATGGGCCAACGCCGAGGGCGAGCTGGGCCCGGTCTACGGCAAGCAATGGCGTTCGTGGTCCGCCCCGGACGGCCGCGTCATCGACCAGATCGAAAAGCTGGTCCACGGGCTGAAGACCAACCCCAACGGCCGCCGCCACATCGTCAGCGCCTGGAACCCGGCGGACGTGGACGACATGGCCCTGCCGCCCTGCCACTGCCTGTTCCAGTTCTTCGTGGCTGACGGCAAGCTCAGCTGCCAGCTGTACCAGCGCTCGGCCGACGTCTTCCTGGGCGTGCCGTTCAACATCGCCAGCTATGCCCTGCTGACGATGATGATGGCCCAGGTCTGCGGGCTGGAGCCGGGCGAGTTCGTGCACACCTTCGGCGACGCCCACCTGTACCTGAACCACATCGAACAGGCGCAACTGCAGCTGACCCGCGAACCCCTGCCCCTGCCGACCATGACCCTCACGCCGAAGGACGACCTGTTCGCCTACCGGCTGGAGGACTTCGTGCTTGATGGGTACCAGCCCTGGCCGCACATCAAGGCGCCGGTCGCGGTCTGATGGACCTCAAGGCCCTGCAGGACTCCGTCCTGCAAATCTCCGACATCTACGCCCGCGAGCACGGCATCGACCGGGACAAGGCCGCGTCCGGCGACTGGGCCCTGCTGAAGGTGCAGGAGGAGCTGGGCGAACTGGTCGCCGAGCATCTGCGCACCACCGGCCGGGCGCGCGGGACGGCGGATCACGACAAGCTGGGCGACGAGGCGGCCGACGTGCTGGGCATGTTGCTCATCTATTGTCAGGCCGCGGGGGTGGACATCGAGCAGGCGATGCAGCGCAAATGGCTGCACTGGCTGGAGAAACCCCGTGATCCTGACACTGCTCGCCGCCCTGGTTCTGCAAACCCCTGAGCCGCCGGACGCCGCGGCCGCGACTCTGGACCTGTCCGAGAAGTGCCTGGCCGTCATGACCGGCCGGGCCGAAGCCCCCGCCGCCGCGTGGGATCGCATAGCCCTTGCGGACGGGCGCGAGGCGACGATCACCATCGGCCGCAACGGTTGCAGCCTGGGCATCGACAACTGGCGCGATGACGGCGGGGCCTTCGCCACGGCGGTTCGCGACAGCCTTGAGGCCGGGCGCAGGCGCTGGACCGTCAGCCAGTGGCGCGAGCCGCGGGCCAGCGAGTCCGGACCGTCGCTGTGGAGCGCGATGGTCATTCCCGACATCCGCCGCCACAGCGCCTTCTACATCCAGATCGTTGAACCCGGCCACGGCGCGCCGGAGCGTATGGAGGTCTCCTTCGGCATCGCGCCCTGACCGCTTGAACCTCACCCCCTGAATCGCGCAAACAGCCGTGGAAAGAGCGCGGAGCCGACCGCGCACGCGAGGTCCCTTGTGCCCCTTCCCTCCCTCTGCCTCGTCGTCGCCCGCGGCTCCAACGGCGTGATCGGACGCGACGGCGACCTGCCCTGGCGGCTGCGCAGCGACCTGCAGCGCTTCAAGGCCATCACCATCGGCAAGCCCTGCATCATGGGCCGCAAGACCTGGGAGAGCCTGCCGCTCAAACCCTTGCCCGGCCGGCTGAACGTCGTCGTCACCCGCGACGAGGGCTATGGCCAGGACGGCGAGGCCAGGGGGGCGCTGGTCGTCACCAATCTGGATGAGGCGATCGAGATCGCCCGCGAACAGGCGGAAGAGGACGGGGTGGACGAGGTTTGCGTGATCGGCGGCGCGGCCCTGTTCGAGGCGGTGCTGCCGCGCGCGAAGCGGCTCTACATCACCGAGGTGGACGCCGCGCCCGACGGTGACGTGCACTTCCCCGAATTTGACGCCGACCGCTGGACGGAAGTCTCGTCCGAGGCGCATCCTGCCGGGGAGAAGGACGACCACGCCTTCACCTTCCGGACGCTGGAGAGACGCTGATGCCGACGCGCCGTCTGATCGCCGTGACGGCCGCGACCTGCGTCGTCGCCGGCCCCGCCCTGGCCGAGCTGCCGCCCTACGTCTATGAGCGCGCCCGCGCCGAGGCCACGGATGTGGTGGTGTTCGATGTCAGCCATGTGCAGATGATGGCCCCGGGCGTTCTGGAGGGCGAATGCCGGATCGAAGGCCGGATCGCCTCGGTCGAGAGGGGCGACCTGCCCGCCGGACTGGAGCTGATCCTGTCGGTGCCCTGCGTCGACGAGGCCTGGACTCCGCGCCCCGGCCCCTTCCCCGGTTATAGGGAAACCGCCCTGGCCCGCGCGATGCAGGTCAAGGTCTGGATCAGGGACGGGCAGCCCGTCCTGCGGGGGCTCGACGTCACCGCCGAGCGCCCCTGAACCCGACGCGCCCTAGCTGAGCGTCTGCATCGCCTCGCGGGTGAAGTCCTGCAGTTCGTCGTGACGGCCATCGCGGACCTTCTCGACCCAGTACGGGTCGGCCAGCAGGGCGCGGCCGACGGCGACCAGATCGAACTCCTCACGCTCCAGTCGCGCGATCAGGCCGTCCAGCGAGGCGGGCTTGGACCCCGCGCCGCCGAAGGCCGCGATGAACTCCCCGTCCAGTCCCACCGAGCCGACGGTGATGGTCGGCAGGCCGGTGACCTTCTTGGTCCAGCCGGCGAAATTGAGGTCCGAGCCCTCGAACTCCGGCTCCCAGAACCGGCGCTGCGAGCAGTGGAAGACGTCCACTCCCGCCTCGGCCAGCGGCGACAGCCACTGCTCCAGCTCTTCCGGCGAGTGGGCGTTCTTGGCGTCATAGGCGCCGCTCTTCCACTGCGAGAGGCGCAGGATCAGCGGCAGGTCGGGGCCGATGCCCTCGCGCACCGCCTTCACCACCTCGGCGCCGAAGCGGGCGCGCTCGCCGATGGTGGCGCCGCCCCATTTGTCGGTGCGGACGTTCAGGACGTTCCAGAAGAACTGGTCGATCAGATAGCTGTGCGCGCCGTGGATCTCGACGGCGTCGAAGCCGATCTCCTTCGCCGCGCGGGCCGAACGGCCGAAGGCGGCGATGGTGTCGGCGATGTCCTCCTCGGTCATGGCCTCGTATTTCTGACGGCCCAGACCGGCCAGGCCCGAGGGGCTGTCGACCTTGCCCAGCGGCTGCCAGTCCTCGCCCTGCCCGCGGGCCGAGCCGACGTGCCAGATCTGCGGCGCGATCAGGCCGCCGGCGGCGTGGACCTCGTCCACCACCTTCCGCCACTCCGGCAGGGCCTCGCCATGGAAGACCGGGACGGCGGCGTCATTGCGGGCCGCCGGACGCTCGACCACCGTGCCCTCGGTGACGATCAGGCCCACGCCCCCTTCCGCGCGGCGACGGTAGTAGCCGGGCACGCCTTCGGACGGGATGCCGTTCGGAGAGAAGGACCGCGTCATCGGCGCCATGACGATGCGGTTCGGCAGGGTCAGCCCCTTGATGGTGAAGGGACGGAACAGGGCGTCGACGGACATGGAAGGCTCTCGATAGCGACTGGAACCGGGAAGGTGGCCGTTCGCGTTGCGTTTGAAAACCCTCAGACGCCCAGTTTTTTCGCCATCTGTTCGGCGAAGCCCGCGAAACGGACCGCCACATCGCCCTGCGGATCAGCCAGCACGACCGGCGCGCCCGCATCCCCGCCCTCGCGCACCGAGGCGTCCAGCGGGATGTCGCCGAGGTAGGCCACGCCCAGGCGCGCGGCCTCCGCCTCGGCCCCGCCCTTGCCGAAGATCGGGCCGGTCATGTTCTCGATCAGGCCCAGGGTCGGCACGCCGACCTTCTCGAACAGGGCATGCCCCCGCCGGGCGTCGGCCAGCGCCACCTCCTGCGGCGTCGAGACGATCACCGCCCCGTCCAGCGGCGTCTTCTGGATCAGGGTCAACTGCACGTCGCCCGTGCCGGGCGGCAGGTCCACGACCAGCACGTCCAGCGGCGCGTCCTCCGTGCCCCAGCGGGTCTGGGTCAGCATCTGGGTCAGGGCCTGGGACGCCATCGGCCCGCGCCAGACCATGGCGTCCTCGGCCCTGGTCAGCAGCCCCACCGACATGGCCTTCAGCCCCTGCACGACATGGGGCTGGATCATGCCGTCGACATAGTCGGGCTTGCCCGAGACGCCGAGCATGGTCGGCAGCGACGGGCCGTAGACGTCGGCGTCCAGCACCCCGACCGACAGGTCCCGCGCGGCCAGCGCCGCCGCCAGGTTCACGGCCACCGTGGACTTGCCCACCCCGCCCTTGCCCGAGGCGACGGCCAGCACCCTGCGCACATGGGCGGGGCGATCGGTGGCGACGGGGGCCTTGGGCCGGGTCTGGTCCACGGCCTGCGGCGACAGGCTGGCGGTCCGGCGCGGCTTGCTCGCCGGCGCGGTCTCGGCCGTCAGGATGACGGAGACGCGGGTCATGCCCGGCAGGGCTTTCAACGCGGCCTCGGCGGCGTCGCGGACCGGGGCGTAGCGCGCCGTCTCGCCCGCCGGAACCTCGATGACGAAGCCCGCCCGGTCCTCGGTCACGGCCAGCCCCTGCGCCAGTCCGCCGGCGACCAGTCCCTGCCCGGTCCTCGGGTCGGTGATGGCGTCGAGGGCGGCGATGACGGTGGCGCGATCGGGCAAGGCTTCAGGCTTTCCGAAACTGGGAGCGGGTTGCGGCTGCGGGGCCTGCGTTCTATCGCCGGAAGACCCGCCCCGCGAGCCTCGAATTGTCCCAGCCCCAGATCACGCTCATCGCCGGCCCCACCGCCTCGGGCAAGTCCCGGTTGGCGATGGAGATGGCTGCGCGCACCGGGGCTGTGATCCTCAACGCCGACAGCCAGCAGCTCTACGCCGACCTGCGCGTGCTCAGCGCCCGCCCGTCCGAGGCGGATGAAGCCGAGATCGAGCACCGTCTCTACGGCGTCGCCGACGCGGCGGAGGCCTGGTCCGTGGGCCGCTGGAGCCGCGCGATCATGCCGGTGCTGGACGAACTGGCCGACGCCGGTCGCCCGGCCCTGCTGGTCGGCGGCACGGGCCTGTATTTCACAGCCCTGACCAAGGGGTTGGCCGATATTCCCGACGTGCCGGATGCGGTGCGCGACGCCGTCGAAGCCGCCTTCGAGACCGAGGGCGAGACCGCCTTCCGCCGCCGTCTGGGCGAGCTGGACCCCGCCGCCGCCGCCCGCATCGAACAGGGCGACCGCCAGCGCCTGATCCGCGCCCGCGCCGTGGCCGAGCACACCGGCCGCGCCCTCAGCGACTGGACCGCCGACACCACGCCCCTGCTGGCCCCCGGCTCATGGACCGGGCTGGTGGTCGAGCCGGACCGCGCCACCCTCTACGCCAACTGCGACCTGCGCGTCGGCCTGATGGTCGAACAGGGCGCGCTGGAGGAGGTCCGCGCCCTCGTCGCCCGCGGCCTGTCCCCCGACCTGCCCGCCATGAAGGCCGTCGGCGTGCGCGAGTTCGCCGCCCATCTGGCCGGCGAGATCACCCTCGATCAGGCCATCGACGCCACTCGCCAGTCGACCCGCAACTACGCCAAGCGTCAGCTGACCTGGTTCAGGAACCAGACGCCGGGCTGGAAGAGGGTGTGAGCGGAACGACGGACGTCTTCCCAACGACGAGGTGAGCCGCAATAGTCGCGCCGCCTTTGGGGGAGTGCGATGCGGTCGAGTATCAGCAAGATCATGGCGATAGCGTTCGCCCTCGCCTCCGGCGCCATTGCGTCGAAGGCTTTAGCGGATGGCTATTCAGTCGCCAGCATCAGGGGAAACTCCGAAGGCCCCTCCAGCACATTCCGGATGGATTCCGACCTTCTGAGGCGCGCGGCCCCCATCGGCGAACTCGTTGACTGGCTGGATGAGACCGATCCGATCTGGACCGCATCACGCGCCAACCCCGATCTAGGCGACTACACGTCGCTGGTGTTGATTGTGGATCCGTCCGGTCGGGTCAGCAGTTGTGAAATCGAGGTCTCCACCGAAGACGGGCTTGGAGACGCGATCTGTCGGCAAGTGACGCGGCGCGCTCGCTTTCGTCACGCTTTGAATGCGAACGGAGCGCCGACCCAAGACCGCTATGAGGTCATTGTCAGCTTCGACACCGTCGCTCGGCGCCCTGCACGGCTCGTCCGCAACGATCCTCTGCAGCCGCCCCGTCTGCAACTTGGCGAGAGCTGGCCGCCCCGCCACGCCGAAACCAGCATCAGGGTAACCGGACTGGAGATGTTCGACCGGACACGGGCTTCCGACGGACCCTGGGTGGGCGTTGCCGTAAGCAGGCGGGATGGTGCGGAACAGCCTCGATGCACTGTCCGTGGAGGCGGCGGTGACCGGGCGTTCCAGGCCCTCGCCTGCGACGCAGCTCTTCAAGGCCGATACGATTTTCCGGACAGCAGCCCAGCCTATCTGATGATCGCCCAGCAGGACGGCCGGTTCAAAGCCATGCTGCCTGTGACCCGGAACGAGATTCCTCCGACCCTGTCGCGCGACAGCCGGACCCGGATTCGCTCTGCCTTGCCGGCTCCCACGGCCGACCAACTCCGGTTCGAGTTATTGATTTCGCCCCATGGCGCCGTCGCCGGCTGCATGATCGTCGTTTCAACCGGAGACGACGCACAGGACCTGCAAGCCTGCACGCTCCTCCGCGAGCAGGGCGCATTCGAGCCCGCACGGGATGTTTTCGGGATGCGCCGCGCCTTCAAGCTCCGTGACTGGAGGGTGTCCCGGTAGCCGGGCGCGCTGAAGCATCGACCTTCGCCCTTCAAATCCTGCCCGTTAGCGCCTATATTCCCCCTGTTCGGTTTCGGCCGGACTATGGCGATAAACGTGCCTGTAATAAGCGGACCGGACCCGGGTGCGATTCCCGGCGGCTCCACCATTCTCTCCCGGTTATCAGCGGGTTAGTGCGGGGCCGACTAGCATCGACGGACGTGTAAAGAGGATTGCTTTCGCTCGTCCTGACCCACCGTATCGGGTCATTTTCTAACTGCGAACGATAACTTCGCTGGGGAATACGCTGTCGCCGCGTAATGCGGTTCCGGTAATTCCGAACTAACTCCTGGGGGTTCAGATCCTCAGGCGGGGCCCGGAGGGCGCCTGGCAACAGAAGCCCTCCACTTCCTCATCGTTTGAGAAGCGCCCTCCTCACTTCAGGAAGGATGGCGGGCGCCTGGCAACAGAAGCCCTCCACTTCACACACACCCGCCGGAAAATGCCCGCGTTGGGGACAGAATCCCGGCGCTAACCCTCTTTGCGGTCTTCCGCACTCGCCCGTCGGGGGGTATCACCGCCGCTGGACAGCGAGACCCCGACCTGATGGCTGAAGAAACGCCCCCCGTGGACGACATGCACTACGAGCAGCTGGCGCAGGACGCCCTGCGCGGGGTGATCAAGGCTGCGCTGGAGCGGGCCGCCGGTCCCGACGGCATCCCGGGCGCGCACCATTTCTACATCACCTTCAAGACCCGGGCGCCCGGCGTCAGCGTCCCGCCGGACGTGCTGGCCAAATACCCGGACGAGATGACCGTCGTCCTCCAGCACCAGTACTGGGACCTGAAGGTCGAGCCGACCCGCTTCTCGGTGATGCTGAAGTTCGGCGGCATGCCCAAGGTGCTGGCCATGCCCTATACGGCGGTCACCCGCTTCTACGATCCGTCGGTGCAGTTCCTGCTCCAGTTCGAGGCCCCGGCCACGATCGAGGAAATCGCCGCCGAGGTTGCGGCGGCCGAGACCGAGGACGCCCCCCTGCCCCCGCTGGGCGGCGACGATGCGCCGAAGGTCGTGTCCCTGGACCAGTTCCGGAAGAAGTAGCCCCTTCCCCTGATCGCTGCATGGGCTAACCTCGCCTGACTGGAACAGCGGGGGTTGCGCATGCTTCGGGGTCTGATTGTGCTGGTGGCGGGCGTTCTCGCCCTCGCCACGCCCGCCTCGGCGCAAAGCCGCTTTGACGGCTGGACCGCGGCCATCATCCAGGCCGACTGGCGCGACGGCTACGGCCGGCCCATTGAGGCGTTCGACAACGCCCGCCGCGATCTGGCGCAGGGGTTCCGGCGCGCCGGCTTCAACCCCGCCGATACGGTCGACTTCAGCCTCGAAAAGACCGCGCCCGATGTCGTTGTGAACAGCCTGCGCGAGACGGCCGCCCGCGCCACCCGCGGCTGCCTGATCTATTTCACCTCGCACGGCGCCCCCGACGGCATGGTGTTCGGCGACGCGCCCCGCATGGCCCCCGACGCCATGGCCAACCTGGTCCGCGCGGTCTGCGGCGAGCGGCCGACGGTGGTGGTCGTTTCGGCCTGCTATTCGGGCATTTTCGTCAGCGCCCTGCAGGGTCCGAACCGGATGGTGCTGACCGCGGCCCGCAGGGACCGCTCCTCCTTCGGCTGCGGCGCTGACGAACGCTATCCTTGGTTCGACGGCTGCATTCTGGAAGCCCTGCCGGAGGCGTCCGACTTCCTCGCCCTGGCCGCCGGCGCACGCGCCTGCGTGAACCGCAAGGAGACGGAATACGCCGTCGACCATCCCTCGGAGCCCCAGTTGTTCGTCGGCGCCAACATGCAGCTGCGCCTGCCGACGCTCCGGTTCAGCAACAGAACGCCGTAGCGCTTCCGCGCCCCTCTCCCCTCGGGAGAGGGGAAACCGCGCCTACGTCCAGAAACGACGCACCGGCATGCCAGACTGCACTCCGGTCTTTGACATCACCGGTTGAGCCACCACCCGCACACCCCGTCTCAGGCGAAAATGTGCACGATGTGCACTCCATTTTTTCGAGTGCACAATTCGAACTCTGGGTAGGTCTGACGGCCCAGGCTCGCCCCGTCAGCGACGCGGAAACGCCCGGATCGTGATCCGCTCGCGCTCGCCCTCGCGACGCTCGACCAGCAGGCGGGCGACCTGGCTGTCGTCGTGGAACAGATAGCCCTTGATCGCGTCCAGCAGGGCCTTCGCCAGATTGTCGAGGTCCATCCAGGGCGGATCGCCGACATGCTCCATGACGATCTCGACCACATAGTCCCCCCACGACGGCCGGGAGGTCCATTCCTTGCGCATGAACTCATAGACCAGCGGCTTGTAGTATTTGGCCTGGGTGGTGAGCCCCTCGATGGTGATCTCGACGGCGTCTCCGCTCTCGCGGGCGCGAACCTTTCCCGTGCCGATCCAGCCTGCGGTCATCAGAGCCCGCACGCGCTCGGGGCCGGTCCCGACAGATGGGCCGAGCGGATGCGGACCGGCGCGTCCAGCGCCTCGTCGGTCGCCGGCATGGCCTGGATGCGCCGGGCCACGTCCAGCCCCTCGATCAGATGGCCGAACACGCCGAAGCCCTGTCCGTCCGGGTTGCGCCCGCCGCCGAAGTCCAGCGACGGCGTGTCCTGCGTCACGATGAAGAAGCTGGTGGTCGCCGTATCCGGCCCGTCCCGCGCCATCGAGACCGCGCCCGCCGTGTGGCGCAGCCCGGTGTCCCGGGTCCGCTCCAGCGGGATGGCCGGCTGGCTGGCGTCGTCCGATCCGTGAACGGTCGCCGCCTGGATGACGTCGATGGGGTTCGGATTGGCGTTGGTCGCGGCCACCACGGTCCGGAAGAAGCTTCCGTCGGCATAGGCGCCCCGCAAGGCGGCCCGGATGAAGTTGCAGCCGGTGACCGGCGCATGCTCCAGATCGACCACGATCACCATCCGCCCGGCCCCGGTGTCCAGAACGACAGAAGGCGGCGAAGCGGTCTGGGCCGCCGCGGAAGCCGCGAAGGCCAGCGCCAGGACGGCGCCCCCGAGGCCGGATCGAACGTGCATCGAATATCTCCGCTTCTTGTCCCCTGATCCCTGCGTGCTACACCCCCGCGCATCTTCCCGCCACGCCTGAAAGTCCTGCCATGACGCACCGCACCGAAACCGACACCTTCGGCCCGATCGAGGTCCAGTCCGACCGGTACTGGGGCGCGCAGGCGCAGCGCTCGCTGGGCAATTTCCGGATCGGCTGGGAAAAGCAGCCCCTGCCGATCGTCCGCGCCCTGGGCATCGTCAAGCGGGCCGCCGCGGAGACCAACATGGCGCTGGGCAAGCTGGACCCGACCCTCGGCGCCGCCATCGTCGCGGCCGCCAATGAGGTCATCGAGGGCAAGCTGAACGACCACTTCCCGCTGGTCGTCTGGCAGACGGGATCCGGCACCCAGTCGAACATGAACGCCAACGAGGTGATCTCGAACCGCGCCATCGAGATGCTGGGCGGCGAGATGGGGACCAAGAAGCCGGTCCACCCCAACGACCACGTCAACATGAGCCAGTCGTCGAACGACACCTATCCCACGGCCATGCACGTCGCCTGCGCTGAGCAGGTCGTCAACGACCTGCTGCCCGCGCTGAAGCATCTGCACGCGGCGCTGAAGGCCAAGTCGGACGCCTGGGCGCACATCATCAAGATCGGCCGCACCCACACCCAGGACGCCACCCCCCTGACCCTCGGCCAGGAGTTCGGCGGCTACGCCCAGCAGGTCGAGAACGGCATCAAGCGGATCGAGCAGACCCTGCCGGCCCTGATGGAGCTGGCCCAGGGCGGCACCGCCGTCGGCACCGGCCTGAACGCCCCCGTCGGCTTCGCCGAGAAGGTCGCCGAGCAGATCGCCGGCATCACCGGCCTGGCCTTCACCACCGCCCCGAACAAGTTCGAGGCCCTGGCCGCCCATGACGCCATGGTCTTCAGCCACGGCGCCATCAACACGGTCGCCGCCAGCCTGTTCAAGATCGCCAACGACATCCGTTTCCTGGGCTCCGGCCCGCGTTCGGGTCTGGGCGAGCTGTCGCTGCCGGAGAACGAGCCGGGCTCGTCGATCATGCCGGGCAAGGTCAATCCGACCCAGTGTGAAGCCCTGACGCAGGTCTGCGTGCAGGTGTTCGGCAACAACGCCGCCCTGACCTTCGCCGGCTCGCAGGGCCATTTCGAGCTGAACGTCTTCAACCCGGTCATGGCCTACAACTTCCTGCAGTCGGTCCGTCTGGTCGCCGACGCGGCCATCAGCTTCACCGACAACTGCGTCGTCGGCATCGAGCCGCGCGAGGACAACATCAAGCGCGGCCTCGAGAACTCGCTGATGCTGGTCACCGCCCTGAACGGCAAACTGGGCTATGACGCCTGCGCCAAGATCGCCAAGACCGCGCACAAGAACGGCACCACCCTGCGCGAGGAAGCCGTCGGCGGCGGCTATCTGACGAACGAGGAGTTCGACCAGTACGTCCGCCCCGAGAACATGATCTCGCCGAGCTGATGGATCGCGAAGCGTTCGAGCGCGACGGAGCCCTTCACGCCGGACGTCGGCTGGACGCTGACGCGCTCGACGCCTTGCGGGCCTTGGCGGACGCCAGGATCGGAGCCCGCCCGGGCGCTCGCCTCGCCTGTGAGCCTCTGCTGGATGGACTGCTGGCGGCCGACGGCCCCATCGGTCAGGTGGCGGCGGCCCTGACCTCGCCCGCCGCCCGTCCCGTCCGGGCCGTCCTGTTCGACAAGACGCCCGAGGCGAACTGGAGCGTGGCCTGGCACCAGGACCGCACCCTGCCCGTCCGCGAGCGGATCGAGGTCGAAGGCTTCGGGCCCTGGTCCACAAAGGACGGCCGTCTCCACGTCGCCCCGCCCTTCGAGGTGCTGGCGCGGATGGTCACCCTGCGAGTCCACCTCGACCCGGTCGATGCCGACAACGCGCCCTTGCGGATCGCGCTCGGCTCGCACCGATTGGGCCGGGTCCCGGCGCGGGAGGCCGAACACGAGGCCGCTCGCCTGCCCCAATCCCTCTGCCTGGCCAACGTCGGCGAGGTCTGGGCCTACCGCACCCCGATCCTGCACGCCTCAGATCCCTCATCCGCCGACCGTCGTCGTCGAGTCCTTCAGGTCGATTACGCAGACTTCGACCTGCCCGGCGGCCTTGATTGGCGAGGACTGGAATGAGGTTCCTTCTGCTCTGCGCCATCATCGGCGTCATCGCCTGGCTGACGCTCCGCTCCATCAGTCGGGAGAAGGCGCGCAGAGACGGGGCTGCCGCCGTCAAAGCCCGGGTCCGACAGACCCACGCCGTCGATGACCTGTTCGTCTCGCCGGATGACGGCAGCTTCGTCGGCCTGTCCGCAGACGGCGGACAAATTATCGTCGGGAAGGGCGAGCAGTCGCGGGCTATCCCGACCGCCTCGCTCCTCGCGGTCGAAGGCGTCCGGGACGAAGCGGTTCTGGTCCGCGCCGAGCCGGACGGCGATCCCGTCAGCCCTGTCCCCGTCGCCGAGCAGGGCGTCGGCGACATTCCCGACCGCATCCGCCGGTTGGGTCTGCGCCTGACGGCGGGGGACGAAGTGTTCAGCGTTTCGTTCTACGAAGGCGGTCGCCACGGCGTCAGCCCGGACAACGCCCAGTTCCGCAAACAGGCCGCCCTCACCGAGGCCTGGTTCCGCAAGCTCTCGACCGCCATGCGGCTGGCGCGCTGACATACCCGCGCCGGACCGCTCAGGGTGCGCCATAGCCGGCGCGAGGGCCGCGACCACAGGGTCTGATTGGCCGGCCCGCCGTTTTCGGGTAGCCTCGAGAGCATGGGCAAGGTCGATCTGAACATCGAAATCGACCAGTCGCTCCTCGACGAGGCGCGATCCGCCGATCTGGACGTCGAGGCGCTGGCCGTCGACAGCATCCGCCGCGCCCTCGACCGGCTGTTCACCGGCTTCTGACGCTCAGGGCTTCTCGCGGATCGTCCGTCCCACCGGCGCCAGGGCCAGTTTGGCCAGTTCCAGATCCTTCAGGGCGAAGGGGATGCCGATGATGGAGATGAACTCGGCGATGGCGATCAGCAGGTGCGACAGGGCGATGTACCAGCCCGCCACCAGGAACCAGATCACGTTCAGGACCACGCCGACGCCGCCGGCGACCGGATGCACATCGTCCTGCCAGACCACCTCGCGACCAAAGGGCCAGAAGCTGTAGCTGGCCATGCGCCAGGCCGCGAAGGTCCAGGGCAGGCCGACAATGGTCAGGGCCAGAAGCGCGCCGCCGAACAGCCACAGCAGGCCCGACAGCCAGCCGCCGCAGAAGAACCAGAGCAGATTGAGGATCAGACGGATCATGACCTCAACATAGGCTTCACTGCGGGCTGCGCTCGTGAATTCGTCGTAAGCCGCGGGGGGATTGATAAACCGTTGGTATCGGAATAGTTTGACCACAATCCCTGATTGAACGACAGGGAGCGAGGGAGGAGCCGATGGCGAAAGTCCGTGTGTTCTTCGCGACCAATCGAAACCACCTTGAAGGCAACAAGGTCCAGGTCTTCGGGACCGCCTTCAATCCGGACGGCGCTGCGGCGCTCCGCTTCGGCTACGCTGACTTCGACCGTGACCCGAGGAAGCCGAAGCTGAAGGATGTCCACGTCTATCCGGAGGATCGGACCGAGCAGGACCCCCGGAAGCAGGGCGGCTGGAAATTCATGGAAGCCCTGCGCAAGGTCATGGCGGGGCCGACAAAGTCCGACACCCTGGTCTTCATCCACGGCTTCAACGTCTCCTTCATGGGGGCGCTGGAGGCCGGGGCCATGCTGGCGCAGGACCAGACGGTTCGCGACGCGGACGACCCGGAGCCCCGTCCCGTCACGGTCGTGGTCTTCAGCTGGCCGTCCGACGGCGCGGCCATTCCGTGGATGTCCTATTACAGCGACCGGGAGGACGCCCGCGTCTCGGGCCCGGCCGTGGCGCGCGCCTTCCTCAAGCTGGCCGAGTTCGTCGAGAAGACGCCCAACGAAAACTACTGCCAACGCCGCCTTCACCTGCTGGCGCACAGCATGGGGGCCTATGTGCTGAGGCAGGGCCTCCAGGCGCTGATCGTGAAGGACCGGGACAGCCTGATCCGCCTGTTCGACCAGATCCTGCTGGCCGCGCCGGACGAGGACGACGACACCTTCGAACACGACACCAAGCTGCGGCTCCTGCCCCGGCTCGGGCGGCAGGTCACCGTCTACTACAACGCCACCGACAAGGCCTTGCTGATCTCGGACAAGACCAAGGCCAACCCCGACCGCCTCGGCTCGGACGGTCCCCGGCTGGTCGATCTGTTGCCGAAGAAGGTGGTGCTGGTGGACAGTCGGGTGGCCGCGCCGGCCGCCGATCGCTGGGTGCACCACGGTTACTATATCCGCAGCAAGGCGATGGCGTCTGACCTGTCGGCGGTGATGTCGGACACCCCGCTGGACGCCATCCCGAACCGCGTCTTCGTCGAGCGGCTCAGGAGCTGGCGTCTGATCAAGGAGACCGGCGAACTGGCCTTCGACATTCCGCCGCAGGTCAGGCCCGAGGGAAGCTGATCCGCCTCAGTGCTTTTCGGTCCAGCGGGCCTTGGCCTCGTCCCGGGTCAGGTTCAGGTGCACGTGCTCGTCCACGTGATCGACCCAACTGACCGGGATCATGTGGTGCTTGAACCCGCCCGCCAGATCCAGCTTGGCCAGTTCGATCTGGTCGCCGTGGACGTGGTCCACCCGACCGACATGCTCGCCGTCCGAACCGACGACTTCGAGATGTTCACGAATTTGGCTGGCGTCTACCATGGGACTCTCCTCAGTTTGGGTGAGACCGGACAACCGTCCGGTCGGCGGGCGGTTGCATCACGGAGAACGTCATGGGCGAGATCGTGAACCTGAACCGGTTCCGGAAGGAACGGGCCAGGACCGAGGCGAAAGCGGCGGCGGCGGCCAACCGCGCCTCTCACGGGCGCACGAAGGCGGACAGGACGAAGGCCGACAAGGAACGGACGCGCGCCGAACAGCTTCTGGATGGGTCGAAGCTGGAGGACTGAGATGGGCGGCTATGCCCCGAGGACCCGCGCGGGCCTGATCGCCCTGATCGCCATGCGCCGGGCGACGGCCGAACGAATCCGTCGCGAGACGCTGGCGACGGCGAAGACCCCGGAAGAGGCCGACGCCCTTCGCGAGGCGGACCGCAAGCAGAAGAAGAGCGGCTGGTTCCGGCGCTAGGGCCCGGCCATCGCGCGATCCGACGTCAGGCCTTCGGCGCGCGGATCAACAGGGCCTGCCCCGACAGAACCAGCGCCAGTCCCGCCAGCGCCGGCCAGCCGAACCGCGCCCCCTCGAACAGCACGGACACCAGCATGGCGATGGGCGGCGTCAGGGCGGAGATGTAGCTGGCCATGGCGTAGCCGATGGTGCGGGCGATGATGAAATACAGGCCGAAGGCGATCACCGAACCGAACAGCGACAGATAGAGCAGCGACCCGATGTAGGCGGGCGTGGGCGCAAGGCTGAACTCCACCCCGGTCGCCAGTCCGTAGAGCGTCAGCAGCGCCGTGCCATAGGCCATGGCCCAGGCCGTCGACGGGATGGCGGCGGAGCCCTTCTGCTGCCCCTTCCAGGCGAACAGGTTGCCGAAGGCCGAGGCGGTCGTGGCGATCAGGGCCAGGCCGACGCCGATCGCGGCGCGCCGGTCGAAGCCGGCGCCCAGCACCTCGCCGCCGGACAGGACGGCCACGCCCGCGATCCCGAGAAGCGCCCCGCCCCATGAAGCCAGCGCAGCCTTCTGCCGGGCGATCAGGCGGAACAGGACCAGATTGATGAAGGTCAGGGAGGCGAAACTCACCGCCACGATGGCCGAGGCGACATGCTCCTCGGCGGCATAGGTGAAGCTGTAGCTGACGGAAAAGGCGAACGCCCCCTGCCCCAGCGCGGCCAGATGCTGCGCCCGGGTGAGCCGCAGCTTCTGACGAAACACCAGACAGCCGAGAAACAGCACCGTCGACGCCAGTCCGAACCGCCAGACGATGGAGGCGATGTTCGGCGCCGCGCCGAGTTGCAGGGTGATGGCGAACCAGGTCGTGCCCCAGATCATCGCGCAGACGATCACGCCGCCCATCCCCAGCAGGGTGGTCCGGGACAGGCGGGCGCGCGCGACGGGAGCTTCGGACGGGGTCATGACCGCAGATGCGCCGGGCCCCTGCATGTACGCAAGCGCGGTTCTTCAGGCCCCGGCATAAGCGCCGCTTGTGTCGGCGGGAATCGGCTCAGGCGCGCAGCTTCAGGGCGCGCCGCGCCTCGATCGGAACGGCGTCGTACAGCGTCGCCGGCCGGATATTCAGCCAGGCCCTCGCCTCTTCGAGCGGTCGGGCGAACAGGGCCTCATAGTCCAGCCCGGGAAGCCAGCGGGCGGCGCGGCCATTCCGCCAGGCCTGCAGAACCGCGCGGCGGGCGGGGATCGTCCGGTTCTCCCGCCGGATCTCGCGCGCCGCGCCCCAACCGATGAAGGCGAAGCCGACATTGCGGGTCTGGGCGTAGGAGAAGGCGACCACGCAGGCCTCCCCCAGGGCATCGGTGCCGTAGCCGGTCAACACGTGCCAGACGTCGTGAACGTCCCGAATTCGACGCGAGTACCAGATGATCGGATGCGGCGCATCCGCCAGCGGCGCGACCTTGCGCGCCTCGTCGGCCAGCCCCTCGGCGGTGAAGCCGCGGCTCTCCCGGAACTCGCGATAGGCGGCGCCGACCGTGCCGGGCTCGAAACGGGCCAGCCAGGCGGGGTCATCCAGCCTGTGGGCCAGCTCGTCCCGCAGGAAGGCCTGTCGACCGCCCTCCATCGTCGTCAGCATCCGGTTATAGCCCTTGCCCAGAGACCGGCCCGAAAGGGCGCGCATGATCTCGAACACCTGGGCGGTGTCCTCCTTGTTCCGGACGAGGCGGCGGAAGGCGCGCAGCGCCTTCAGGGGCTGCAGACGCTGGGGCTGGAGGCGATCGGAGGCATCGAGATCGACGACGGTCATCGGCCACTTTCCTGCTGGGCGGGCGCAACATATCGCGTCTCGCCGGACAGGGAAACGACGCGGCGCCGCACCCTGAACACAAGACATGCGTTACACTCACCGCTGCATGGAGGACCCTGATGCGCCGCACGCTCCTTTTGACGATCCTGCCGCTCGCGCTGACCGCCTGCGCTCCGGCCTCGACGGCTGAACAGCAGCGTCCGCCGATGACGCACGGGATGACGGTGGTGAATGTCACCGCGAGCTACCGCGAGCGGATCCTCCTGACCACCGGCCATGTCCTCACGGTCCGCGTCGAGGATGTCAGCCGCGCGGATGCGCCGGCGGTCGTCCTGGCCGACCATACGGAGGTGCTGGACGGCCGGGCCCCGCCGTACCACGTCACCATCGGCGTTCCGACCAGCGAGATCGATCCGCGGCACACCTATGCGGTGCGCGCCGAGATCCGGGATCCGACCGGCGCCCTGCGCTTCACCACGGATACCCGCCATGCGGTGTTGACCCGCAACGCGCCGGCCGCCGCCGACATCATGCTGGTCGCCGTCCCCTGATCGCCGTAGGGAGGACGGATGCTCAGGAAACGCTCCGTCTCCCTGTCCGGCCACGCCACATCCGTGGCCCTCGAGCCCGAGTTCTGGATGGTCCTGGACCAGGTCGGAGCCGCGATGGGCCTGTCGCACGCCGGGCTGATGAAGCGCATCGACGAGACGCGCGGGCGCACTCCCCTCGCCTCGGCCTGCCGCCTCCTCGCCCTCGCCTGGGCCGGTGGCGATCACAGCTTCGCGGATCACGGTTCGACGGATTGACTCCGGCGAGGACAGGCGCATCGTCGGCTTCCCGTCATGGAGCCCGAACGTGCCCGTCACCCTGGATAAATCCCTGCTCCCTGCCGCCGTCTTCGGCGGTCTGATCGCGGCCGGCATGGTCGGCGGCGGCGCCCTGATCGGCTCGGGGGTCGTCAACGCTCAGGTCGGCAACCGGCAGGTGACCGTGCGCGGTCTGGCGGAGCGGAATGTCGTGGCCGACCTCGCGGTGCTGACGCTCAGCTTCAAGGCCGCGAATGACGACCTGCCGACGGCCCAGACCCAGATCGACCGCGATCTGGCCAGCGTCCGCGCCTTCCTGCGGGCTCAGGGCTATCCGGAGGATCAGATCTCCGTCGGGCGGATGCAGGTCACCGACACCCGCGCGCGGGAATACGGCTCATCCCAGAACACGATCCGGTACATCCTGACCCAGAGCGTGACGGTGAGGACGACTGACGTCCAGCGGGTGGCCACGACGGAGCGGGCGCTGAACGATCTGGTTCGTCAGGGCGTACAACTGGACTTTGCGGCCCCGAACTACGTCTTCACCCGTCTGAACGAGATCCGCCCGTCGATGATCGGCGAAGCCACCGCCGCGGCGCGGTCGGGCGCCGAGCAGTTCGCCAAGGATTCCGGCGCACCGCTCGGGCCGATCCGGCAGGCGACGCAGGGCTCGTTCGAGATCCTCGCGCGTGAGGACATCGATCCGGAGCCCACCTCGCTGAACAAGCGGGTCCGCGTGGTCGCGACCGTCACCTACCAGTTGCGTTAGCCGGCCGGCGCCGGTTCGGGACTCGGCAGGGCCGGAGGCTCGACAGGCGGCAGGTCCGGCATCTTCGGCGCGTCCGGAACGCTGACATCAATGTCGATGTCGGTCGCCCGGGGCGTCTCGATGTCGCTGCCGCGCATCCACAGGACCACGGCGATAATGGCGACCACAACGACCAGGCCGCCGATCAGGAAGCCCATGAACCCGCCGCCGCCGCTTCTGGCCGGCGGGTTGTTGATGGTCGTATGATGGACGACCTCGGGCCGGTCCGGCGGCGGGGCGTTCGGGTCCGTCATGGATCAGTTCCCGGACGGCATCGAAGGCGCGGAAACCTCGGGCAGCTTCACGTCGACATCGACTTCCTTCTTCTGCGTCCCGGGGATGCCGCCGCCGAAGACGAAGAAGGCGATCACAAGGACCACCACCAGCAGCCCGCCGACGATAAACGCCAGTCCGGTGTTGCCGCCGCTGCTGTTGCTGGAATTCTCGGCCATGAGGGCCCTCCTCTCCTGTTGTATCCGGCCGACAGAACGATGAGTGGCGGCGAGGAGTTCCGGACGAGGCGGCTGACAAGGCCTGCCGGTCTCCTTATGTTCTCCCGGCCCCATGACCGATTCCGCTCCCCCCCGCATTTCCGATCTCGCCCGCGCGCGCGGCCCCGACGGGCTCTCGCCGATCAGCGCGCCCGACTATCTGTCCGGCCTGAACCCCGAGCAGCGGGATGCCGTCGAGACGACGGAGGGGCCGGTGCTGGTGCTGGCCGGCGCGGGCACCGGCAAGACGCGGGTGCTGACCACCCGGCTGGCGCACATCCTGGCCACCGGCCGGGCGAAGCCGTGGGAGCTTCTGGTCGTCACCTTCACCAACAAGGCCGCGCGCGAGATGCGCGAGCGGATCACCCACCTCATAGGACCGTCCTCCGAGGGGCTGCGCTGGCTGGGCACCTTCCACTCGGTCGCCGCCCAGATCCTGCGTCGTCACGCGGAGCTGGTGGGGCTGAAGTCGACCTTCACCATCCTGGACACCGACGATCAGGAGCGCGTCTGCAAGCAGTTGCTTGAGGCCGCCAACCTCGACACCAAGCGCTGGACGCCCAAGTCGCTCAACACCCTGATCGACCACTGGAAGAACCGCGGCTGGACGCCCGACAAGCTGCCGCCGTCAGAGGATTTCGCCAACGGCAAGGGCCACGCCCTCTACGCCGCCTATCAGGCGCGACTGGTCAGTCTGAACGCCTGCGACTTCGGCGACCTGCTGCTGCATAACCTCACAATCCTGTCTCAGCATGCGGATATCGCTGAAGAATATCGCCGTCGCTTCCGCTACATCCTGGTCGACGAATATCAGGACACCAACGTCGCCCAGTATCTCTGGCTGCGCCTGCTGACGTCCTCGACCGGCAACGTCTGCTGCGTCGGCGACGACGACCAGTCGATCTATGGCTGGCGCGGAGCCGAGGTGGACAACATCCTGCGCTTCGAGCGCGACTTCCCGGGCGCCAAGGTGATCCGGCTGGAGCGCAACTACCGCTCGACCCACCACATCCTCGGCGCCGCCTCGGGCCTGATCAAGGCCAACCGCAGCCGCCTGGGCAAGACGCTGTGGACCGAGGACAAGACCGGCGACAAGGTCCGGGTTCGGGGTGTCTGGGACGGCGAGGCCGAGGCCCGGCTGATCGCCGACGAGATCGAGACCGCCCGCAAACAGGGCGTGGCCTACAAGGATATGGCGGTGCTGGTGCGCGCCTCGTTCCAGATGCGGGCGTTCGAGGAGCGGTTCGTCATGCTGGCGGTGCCCTACACCGTCATCGGCGGCCCGCGCTTCTTCGAACGGGCCGAAATCCGCGACGCCCACGCCTATCTGCGGCTGATCCTGTCCGAGGACGACGACCTGGCCTTCGAGCGGATCGTCAACGTGCCCAAACGGGGGCTGGGCGACACCAGCGTGCAGAAGGTGCTGCAGATCGCCCGCGAGAACGGCGTGTCCGCCATGGCGGCGGTGCGCCACCTGATCGGCACGGACGAGCTCCAGGCCCGCACCCGCACCGCCTTCTCCAACTTCATCCGCGACATCGACCGCTGGCGTGCGCTCGGTCAGACCACCAGCCACTGGGAGCTGACCGAGACCGTTCTGGAAGAGAGCGGCTACACCGACATGCAGAAGGCCGACCGGGCGACCGGCCAGACCCGGCTCGACAACCTGAAAGAGCTGACGCAGTCGATGCAGCAGTTCGACGGCCTGACCGCCTATCTGGAACATGTGTCGCTGGTCATGGATCTGGACCGCGGCGAGAGCGCGGACTCGGTGCAGATCATGACCCTGCACGGCGCCAAGGGGCTGGAGTTCCCGCTCGTCTTCCTGCCCGGCTGGGAGGAAGGCGTCTTCCCCAGCCAGCGCAGCATCGACGAAAAGGGCGAGAAGGGCCTCGAGGAGGAGCGCCGCCTGGCCTATGTCGGCGTGACCCGGGGCAAGGCGGACGTCCGCATCTCCTTCGCCGCCAACCGTCTCGTCTACGGGCGCTGGACCAGCCAGCTTCCCAGCCGCTTCGTCGACGAACTGCCGATCGACCACGTCGAGCCGCAGTCGGACACCGGCTACTACGGGGCCTCCTCCGGCATGAAGGAGGCCAAGAGCCGCTGGGACGAGGCGCCGTCCTTCGGCTCCGGCTATTCCTCACCCGGCTGGAAGCGGGGGCAGGCCTTCGCCGCCAGCCGCGTGCCCAACGCCCAGCCCGCCCGCCAGACCCTGCTGGAGGGCGACGGTCGCCTGATCGCCACCGGTGATCCCAGGGCCGGCTCGGGCTGGTCGCGCGGCGACCGGGTCTTTCACCAGAAATTCGGCTACGGCGCGGTGAAGGCGATCGAGGGCAACAAGCTGGTCGTCGCCTTCGACAAGGCCGGCGAGAAGAAGGTGATCGACACGTTCGTGGAGAAGGCCTGATCCGATGATCAACCGCCGCGCCCTGCTCGCCGCCTCGGCCGCCGTGGCGGCGGCCCCCGGCCTGCCTGTTCTGGCGCAGACCGCCTCGTCCGGCTTCGTGCGTCGGGAGGGGACGCAGTTCACCCTGGACGGCAAGCCCTACCGCTACGTCGGGGCCAACCTCTGGTACGCGGCCTGGATCGGACATGAGGCGCGGCTGGCGCGCGAACTGGATGCGCTGGCGTCGGACGGGGTGACCAATCTCCGCATCGCCGCCTCGGCAGAGCTCTCGCCGTTGAAGAACGCGGTGCGCCCGGCCTTCCATGGTCAGGACGACGTCTACAACGAGGCCCTGCTGACGGGGCTGGACCACGCCCTGGCCGAAATCGGCAAGCGCGGGATGAAGGCCGTGCTCTACCTGACCAATTTCTGGGAGTGGTCCGGCGGGATGGCGACCTATCTGCTGTGGACCAACGGCGGCCGGTTCGTCGACGCCGACGCGCCCTGGCCGGCCTTTCCGGAGTTCGTCTCGGGCTTCTACCGTAGCCCGGACGCGATCGCCCGCTATCACGCCCATGTCCGCCGGATCGTGGGTCGGGTGAACACCGTCACCGGCCGACCCTACGCCGAAGACCCGGCCATCATGGCCTGGCAGCTGGCCAATGAGCCGCGCCCGGGCGGTGTGGACGCCACCGTCGACCGCACCCTGCCGGACTTCCATGGCTGGATCAGCGCCACGGCCCGCCTGATCAAGTCGCTGGCGCCCCGTCACCTAATCTCGACCGGCGGCGAGGGCCTGATGGGCTCCATGGAGCGCCCCGGCCTCGTGCAGTCGTCCCAGGCCGACGACGCCATCGACTATCACACCGCCCACGTCTGGCCCGGCAACTGGAGCTGGCTGGACCGGTCCGACATGACCGGCACCCACGCCCGCGCCCTCGACCTGTCGCGCGCCTATGTGGCCCGGCACATCGATCTGGCCGGGCAGGCCGGCAAGCCGCTGGTGGTCGAGGAGTTCGGCTACCCCCGCGACGGCAACGTCTATGACCCCGCCGCCCCGACCGCCCTGCGCGACGCCTTCTACACCGTCATCCACGAGGCCGTACTGGCCGATGCGCGCGAGGGCGGCCCCCTGGCCGGATCGAATTTCTGGGCCTGGAACGGCGAGGCGCGGGCCGCCCATCCGGATCATCGGTTCCGCACCGGCGACGACGCCTTCCTCGGCGATCCCCCGCACGAACCGCAGGGCTGGTACGGCGTGTTCGATCAGGACGCCTCGACCCGCCGCATCATCCGCGAGCACGCCCGGGCGCTGGCGACGCTCTAGCGGGCCTTGCGGACGGGCTTCCCAACCCTTCGTTAAGCCTGAACGCCGACCCTGCGGCCGTGCGTGAGTCCCGTCCAGCCATGGCAACGACCGAACCGTCCCCCGCCTGGTGGGAGACGGCGATCTGCGTCGCCATGATCTTCATGCTGACCGGCGCCCTGATCGGGCCGGTGTTCGCGCCCCAGCAGCAGGAGACGCCGATCCTGCGGCTGATCTGGCTGCCCGCCTACGCCGTGACGATCGGCCTGGTGCTCTACCGGATCGACCGTATGTGGCGCGCCTGGCCCGGCGCCCTCGGCGTGCTCATGCTGGTCGCCCTCTGCTTCGCCTCGAAATACTGGTCGCTCGACTATCACACGACGAGCCGCCGGGTGATCGCCCTGGCCATGAGCGGGGTCTTCGCCCTCTATCTGGGCGCGGTCTTCCGGGGCGAGCACCTGCCGCGCCTGCTGATGCTCTCGAGCCTGATCATGGCCGTGGGCAGTCTGATCATGGTCTTCGCCTTTCCCGCCATCGGGGTGCACCACGACGTCAACGCGGGCCTGTGGCGCGGCCTCTGGTACGAGAAGAACCAGATGGGTGCGGTCATGGTGATCGGCGCCACGGCCGCCGCGGCCTGTCTGGCCTCCGGCGACACACGCCGCCTGTTGCCGGCCCTCTCCTTCGGCCTCTCCAGCCTTCTGGTGCTGGCCACCCAGTCCAAGACCTCCCTGCTCTGCCTGATGCTGGGCGTGGGCGTGGTCGGCGGCTTCTGGGCCCTGCGCCGGGGCGGCGCCGCCTTCGCCGTGGTGGCGATCTGGAGCGCCGTCGTCATCGCCGGGCTGGGCCTCTACATCTGGGACACCCACTCGGTCGAGGTGCTGGAAGCCCTCGGCAAGGACCCGTCGCTGACCGGCCGGACCGACATCTGGGCCAGTCTGATGCGCCGCGTGGCCGAGCGTCCGTGGACCGGCTACGGCTACGGCGCCTTCTGGGGCCGGATCGGCGAAAGCCCGCCCGCCGACTGGGTGCGGCGGGAAACCGGCTGGATCGTGCCCTCCGCCCACAACGGCTGGATCGACCTGCTGGTCCAGCTGGGCTGGCCCGGCGCGATTCTGGTCGGCGTCCAGATGGCCGTGACCTTCCTGATCCTGCTGTTCCGCAGCGCCGGCTCCGGCCTGCGCGAAGGCTGGTGGGCGCTGGGCTTCCTGGCCGCCTTCTTCGTGCTCAGCCTGTCGGAATCCATCCTGCTGGCCCATCAGGGCCTGCCGTTCGTCCTGTTCATGGCCGTGATGACCCGCGTCTTCCTGCCGTCGTCCACAACAGAGGCGGTCGCGCTTGCTCCAAAGCCCCGTCGGGCCTACCAGACCGGTCCCCGAATCGCCGCACACTCGTTGAATGGCCAACTCCGCCGATCTCTTCCTGTTCGATGACGAGCCGACGCCCGAGCGCCCGGCCGCACCCGCTGCTTCACCCCAGCCCGCACAGGCTCCCGCGCCGGTCGCCGCCGCGCCCGTGACGCCGCCGCCTGCCGCGCCCGCCCTGGCCGCGAAGCCCGCCGACACCGCGGTGGCCACGACCGCCGCCGCCACCGGCTATTCCGCCTCCTCGATCGAGGTGCTGGAGGGGCTGGAGCCCGTTCGCAAACGCCCCGGCATGTATATCGGCGGCACCGACGAGCGGGCCCTGCACCACCTGTTCGCCGAAGTCCTCGACAACGCGATGGACGAGGCCGTGGCCCGCCACGCCAAGATCATCAAGGTCGACCTGGACGCAGACGGCTTCCTGTCCGTCTACGACGACGGCCGCGGCATCCCGGTCGACCCGCACCCCAAACATCCGGGCAAGTCGGCGCTGGAAGTGGTCATGACCGTCCTGCACTCGGGCGGGAAATTCTCGGGCAAGGCCTATGAGACCTCGGGCGGCCTGCACGGCGTCGGCGTCTCGGTGGTCAACGCCCTGTCGGATCATCTGGACGTCACCGTCTGGCGTGACGGCTTCGAGTGGAAGCAGTCCTTCTCGCGCGGCCACGTGCTGGCCCCGATCCAGCAGGTCCAGCCGTCGAAGAAGCGGGGCACCCTGATCCGCTTCCACCCGGACGCCGAGATCTTCGGCGTCGGCGCGGCCTTCAAGCCCGCCCGCCTGTTCCGCATGGCCCGTTCCAAGGCCTATCTGTTCCGCGGCGTCGAGATCAAATGGACCTGCTCCCCGGACCGGATCACCGACGCCACTCCGGCCAGCGCCACCCTGCACTTCCCGGGCGGCCTGGCCGACGCCCTGGCCGAACGCATCGGCGAGCTGGAAACCGTCACTCCGACCTTCGCGGGCCGGGTCGAGCGCAAGGGCGAGGCCGGCGCCGTCGAATGGGCCGTCACCTGGTCGCCCATCGGCTTCGGCGAGGCCGACAGCTTCGTCAGCTCCTATTGTAATACCGTCTCGACCCCCGACGGCGGCACCCACGAGGCGGGCTTCCGCGCGGCGCTGGTCAAGGGGCTGAAGGCCTATGGCGAGCTGACCAACGAGAAGCGCGCGGGCCTGATCACGGCGGAAGACGTCATCGCCAACGCCGGCGCCATGATCTCGGTCTTCATCCGCAACCCCGAGTTCCAGGGTCAGACCAAGGACCGCCTGTCCTCGCCGGAAGGCCAGAAGCTTGTCGAGCAGCTGCTGCGCGACCCGCTGGACCACTGGCTGACCGAAAGCCCCAAACAGGCCAATACCCTGCTGGGCTTCATCATCGAGCGCGCCGAAGACCGTCTGCGTCGTCGCAAGGACAAGGAAGTCCAGCGCGCCGCCGCGACCCGCAAGCTGCGTCTCCCCGGCAAGCTGGCCGACTGCACCCGTCAGGCCGCCGAAGGGACCGAGCTGTTCATCGTCGAGGGCGACTCGGCCGGCGGCTCGGCCAAACAGGCGCGCGACCGCACCACCCAGGCCATCCTGCCCCTGCGCGGCAAGATCCTGAACGTCGCCTCGGCCACCGCCGACAAGCTGCGCCAGAACGTGGAGCTGTCCGACCTGGCGCTGGCCCTCGGCGTGCAGCCCGGCAGCCGGTTCAACATCGATGACCTGCGTTACGAGCGCATCGTCATCATGACCGACGCCGACGTCGACGGCGCCCACATCGCCGCCCTGCTGATCACCTTCTTCTACCGCTCCATGCCCGAGGCGATCCGTCAGGGCCGCCTGTTCATGGCCCTGCCTCCGCTCTACCGCATCCAGGCCGGCGCCCTGTCCGAATATGCGCGCGACGACGCCCACCGCGACGAGCTTCTGGCCACGGTGTTCAAGGGCAAGAAGGTCGAGATCGGCCGGTTCAAGGGTCTGGGCGAGATGATGGCCTCCCAGCTCAAGGAAACCACCATGGACCCGAGGAAGCGCACCCTGGCGCGGGTCGAACTGCCTGAGGACGAGGCCGAGATCGAGGATCTGGTCGAGCGCCTGATGGGCAAGAAGGCCGAGGCCCGCTACCAATTTATCCAGGACAACGCCCGTTTCGCGGTGGCCGATCTGGACGTGTGATATTAGGCTCCCTCCCGTATCGAGGGAGTTTTTCATGCGCATCGCCGCTCTTGTCGCCGCCGCCCTTTTGACGGGTCTTGCGGCGGTCGCTCCGGCGCATGCGCAGGAACGGGCTCCCGACCCGATCCCTGTCGAGGAGTGGTCGCAGGCGCGCGTGATCGCCATGGGGCAGGCGATCTTCCGGCGGGACCAGGCCGCCGCGGTGGCCACCGACGCCCTTCTGGCGCATCTCAACGGACGTCAGCCGCCGGCCGGCCTCGCTGGCTGGATCGTCGTCGACCAGGGTCCGGATCTGCTGGTGCGCTTCGTGCGTCTGGAGGCGGACAGCGTCCGTCCGGCGTTCGACATCCCCGTCAGAAACGGCCGCGCCGGCGCGGTGAGCCCCGTCGAGACGGGGACGTTGAGCGCGACGGAACTGGCCCAGTTCCGGGCCCGAACGACCGCCGCGAGCAATATCGGCCGCCTCCGCTGCTCCCGGCAGTTGAACGCCGTGGTTCTGGACGACCCCGACAGCGACGAATGGCTGGTCTGGCTGCTGACCGCCACCACCGACGCCAATGTCGTGCCGATGGGCGGTCACTACCGCTTCCGCATCAGCGCGGACGGCTCAACCGTGATCCGGCGGGACATGCTGACCAACAGTTGCCTGTCCCTGCGCAAGGCGGACGCGGACGGTCGTCAGGTCGTGGCCCTGAGCATGAGTCAGATCGTCTCGAGCGGCCCGGTGGAGACACACGTCTTCCTGTCGCTGCAGAACCGGATGCCGATCTTCGTCGCCGCCGGGGACGGGCTGTTCGAGGTCAACGGCGCCGCCATTCGCGACGTCCGCCGCTAACCCCCGGTCGCCGCCGGCGACTCACATGTCGAAGGCGCGCCGTAACGGCCGACCACGGCCGGCGCTTCGCCGCCGGGTCGCAGCGTGAGCACGGTCAGACGATCGTACTCGCAGTCCCGCATCTCGTCCGGACCGACCTCGCCCAGGGCTTTGGCGATCAGGGGCACGGTGTTGCTGTGGCCGACCACCAGCACGACCGCGTCGGTCGGCAAGGCGCGCACGCGCGCGGCGACGCGGGCGATATGGGCCTCGGTCCCGCCTTCGAAGGAAATGACTTCCGGCGTAACCGCGTGGGCCTGCGCCGCGAGCGCCGCCGTGTCTCCGGTCCGTCTCAGGGGCGTCACGAGGACATGGGTCAGATCGGCGCCGGACAGCGCCACGGCCAATGCGGTCGCCCTCGCCTGCCCCGCCTCGGACAAGGCCGGATCGGCGCTCTGATCCGCCTTTTCGGCGTGGCGCGCCAGAATGACCGTCTGGGCCATGGCGGACGTCGCGGACAGCAGCGTCAGCGCGGTCGCGAGCAGCAGGCGTTTCATGAAAGTCTCCCGATTTTCCGGGAGACTGGTCCCGCCGGAGCGGACTGTCGAGGTCTAGTGCTCGGCCCAGTCGCCCGGCGGTTCGAGGAAGGCGCGCTTCCCGCTGACGTCGGCGTAGGTCATGCACAGGTCCTCGAAGACCCGGTTCCAGGCGAAGCGCTCGACCGCCTTCTGACGCGCGGCGGCGCCGAGGGCCTCGATATCCCGTTCGAACAGGGCCTTGATCGCCTCGGCGTAGACGCCCGGCTCGGCGGCGTCGGCCAACTGGCCCACGCTGTTGTCGACCGTCTCCTTCACACCGCCCGCATTGACGCCGACCACGGGGCGACCGCAGGCCATGGCCTCCAGCACGATCAGACCGAACGGCTCCTTGTCGTTGGCGTGCACAAAGGCGTCGCAGCTGGCGATGATCCTCGCCACAGCCTTGGGATTGGCCTCGTACGGCAGGGAGATGACCCGATCTTCGGCGGGCAGGCCCTGACCGGCGCCGACCAGCACCAGATGATAGGGCGCGCCGAGCTTCTGGACCGCCTCGATCAGCACATCGATGTTCTTCTCGCGCGCCGGACGCCCGGCGAAGCAGAGCAGACGGGCGGAGGCGGGCAGCCCCAACTTCTTGAGCAGCCAGTCGCGGTCGCGCCGGTCAGGGCGGAAGGTGTCGATCTCGACGCCCAGCGGCTGGATCACGATGTCCTTGATGCCCGCCTCTTCCAGACGACGGGCGATGTAGCGGCTGGGCGAGACCACCCGGTCGAACTGGCCGAACAGCCGGGCCCAGCGTTTCTCGACCGGTTTCTTGGCCCATTCGCCGAAGTGGAGCGCGGCCAGTCCCGCCGGGTCGGAGTGGCAGAAGCCGACGACCGGGCAGCCGGCGCGTTGACCGGCCTCCAAAGCGCCCTGCCCCGGCGTATAGGGGTCGCCCGCCTCGATCAGGGACGGGTTCAGCGAGGCCACCCAGGCGGCCCAGCGACGCACCGAGGTCGGCCAACGATAGCCGTCGCCGAACGGCAACTTGGTGGCGTGCAACTGGATGATTCCGTCGTCGCCCGCCTTGTGGTGCTGGCCCGGCACGACCAGCGAATGGGCGACGCCCGGGCGGTTCTCCTCCAGCCAGGCCTTCTTGGACAGAAGGTAGCGCTTCACCCCGCCCGACTTGGGCGCGTACAGCATGGTGGTGTCCACGAACCGGGGCCGATCGTCCGCCGCCGCCCGCCGGGCGGCCTTCAGGGTTTCCGAGACTTCCTCATCCCATCCCGGGATCAGGCGCAGTTCGCCCTCCTGGACTTCCAGACCCGCCAGACTCATCAGTTCCCGCTCCGTTGCGCTAACGCCGGCCTTGCCAACGCGCCGGACCCGCTTCTGGATGCGACGGGCCTTGCGGACCCGGGACATGTGAGACTTCACCATACCAGCGCCCGTAGCCCCGCTCGCGGCCAAGCTCAAGCGTCCTGTTCAGGCTCCGGATCGTCTGTAGTCGGAACACCCCGACGCATCAGCGCTTCCCGCAGCAGGATTTCGACCTGGGCGTTGACGGATCGCAGTTCGGCGGCGGCCAATTTCTCGACCGCCGCCATCACGCCCGGGGACGCGCGCATCAGGAAGGGTTTCCTGGGCTTGCCCGCCATGATCAGCCGTACAGGGTGCCGGTGTTGACGACCGGCTGGGCCTCCCGGTCGGCGCACAGGACGACCAGAAGGTTCGACACCATCGCGGCCTTGCGATCCTCATCCAGCTCGACCACGCCCCGCTCGCCCAGATCGGTCAGGGCGTTTTCGACCATCCCGACCGCGCCCCTCACGATCAGTTGGCGCGCGGCCAGGACGGCCTCGGCCTGCTGGCGCTTCAGCATGGCGCTGGCGATCTCGGGCGCATAGGCCAGGTGGGCGATGCGGGCCTCGTCGATGACCACTCCGGCCACCTTGACCCGCCCCACCAGCTCCTCCCGCAGACGGGCGGCGACGTCCTCGGCGTCGGCGCGCAGGGTCAGCTCCTGCTCCTCGCCATGGTCGTAGGCGTAGTGCGAGGCCATGTCGCGCAGGCCCGTATCGACCTGGATGTTCACGAACTGCTGGAAGTCGTCGACGTCGAACAGGGCCTGGGCCGAATCCTCGACCCGCCAGACGACGTTGGCCGCGATCTCGATCGGATTGCCGCGCTTGTCGTTCACCTTCAGCTTGTCGCTGGTCAGGTTGCGGACACGCAGGCTGATCTTCTTGCGGGTGTACCAGGGCAGGACCCAGCGCAGGCCGGTCTTGCGGTCGGTGCCGCGATAGTCGCCGAACAGCAGGATCGCCGACCCCTCGTTGGGCTGAAGCGAATACAGCCCGCACATCAGGAACAGGCCGATCGTCGCCAGGGCGATTCCGCCGATCACGAAAGCGATGGCGTCCGGGTTCGACGCCACGACGAGCGGCCCGCCGAGGGTCAGCGCCAGGCTGGTCAGCAGCATCACGACCCCGTTTGCCGCGGCGGCGGGATGTTCAGTGGATTTGGAATGCGTTGTCGCCGTCATGGCCCCTCTCCGAAAACGATATGAAAGTGATATCACCTTGATCACATTTCGCGCAAGCGGAACCGGACACATGAGGCGCCTTCGGACGGGTTCGGCCTTGCATTCGCCTCAAATTCGAGAAACTTGAGGCACGCTGGCGCGGTCCCTGTTAGAGGATCACCGGCGTCTCTGGCGTGTCGTCCACAGGGGTTTCTCTCGAATGCGTATTCTGCTCGCGACCGCAGTGGCGATCGCTCCCCTTCTGGCCGCTTCGGGAGCCATGGCTGAAGTCGTGATCTCCACGTCGCGCACCACGCCGATCACCACTTCGAATGCGACGGGTTCCGGCCCTGACTCGATCCGGATCGCCAGCGGCGGCTCCATCCGCATGACCAGCGGCGTGGCGGTCACCGTCGATTCGAGCCACAACGTCCAGCTCGACACCGGCACCGACATTTCGCTGTCCAGCAATGACGACGGCGTGACGGGGATTCTCGTCAACGGCGGCACGACCTCGAACATCACCATCGCCGGCACCATCGCGGTGTTCGACGACATCACCAGCGACACGGATGTCGACACCGACAACGACGGCGACGCCGACGGTCCGTGGGCGAAGGGCAACAACCGCTACGGCGTGCGCGTCGTCGGCGCCGCCCCCCTGGTCGGCAATATCGTCGTCGACGCCGCGGGCCGCATCTCGGTGGACGGCAACAACTCGGCCGGCATCTCGGTCGAGGCCCCGCTGACCGGCAACATCAACACGCTCGGCGCCATCACCGTCGTCGGCGACAACAGCTACGGCCTTCACACGACCGGCGCCGTGGACGGAAACATCAACCTCGTCGGGGCCATCTCCGTCCGGGGTGAGAACTCGGTGGGCGCCGCGATCAACGGCGACGTCAGCGGCCGGGTGATGGTCGAGTCGACCATCGTCGTCTCGGGCTTCCGCTACACCAGCGCCCTGCCGACCCGCCCCGACGACTATGTCGAGACGCCGGCGAACGACGGCGACCTGCTGTTCGTCGACGAGCTTGACCCCGACGATCTGCTGGTCGGCGGCCCCGCCGTGCTGATCGCGGCCAACGTCGGCGCCGGCGTCATCTTCGACCGCCCGCCCGCCTACTCGTCGGCCGGCATCGAGGGCGACGACGACAACGACGGCGTCAAGAACGGCGACGAGGACGACGACAACGACGGCACCATCAACCGTCAGGACACGGACCGCGACGGCGACGGCATCCTCGACTCCTCGGAAAACACCGCCTCGGTCTCCAGCTTCGGTTCGGCGCCGGCGGTCCAGGTCGGCTCGGCGACCGGCGATATCACCCTCGGCGTCGCCGGCACGGGCGACTCCGCCTACGGCTTCATCAACCGCGGCGTGCTGACCGCCCAGGGCGTGTTCTCCGGCTTCGACGCGACCAGCGTGAACATCGGCGGCAACGCCGGTCAGACCGTGACCATCGACGGCGGGATCCGGAATGACGGCACCATCGCGGCGCTGGCCATCGACGCGGACGCGACCACCGTCAACCTGAACTCCGGCCTCACCACGCCGGCCTTCATCAACAACGGCGTGATCACCGCCGGCGTGTCGAGCGAGACCGCCGCGGAAAGCGTCGCGGTCCGCATCGACGCCGACGCCAGCGTTCCGGTGTTCAACAACGACGGCAACATCCTCGCCGCCGCGGGCGGCGGCGTGGCCAACACGACCGCCCTGCTCGATCTGAGCGGCGGCCTGACGTCGATCACCAATACCGGCTCGATCCAGTCCAACATCACCGCCAACGCCGACGGCGATCCGATCACCGGCCGCGCCGTCGCGATCAATGTGGCCGCCAACACCACCGGCGTGACCCTGATCCAGGACGGCATCGCCAGCGCCGCGACCACGACCGATCCCGACACGGACGGCGACGGCGTGACGGACTCGAACGAACCCCTCATCGCCGGCGAGATCCTGCTCGGCTCGGGCGCGGACTCGGTCGACATCCGGAACGGCCAGGTGCTCGGCAACATCGATTTCGGCGCCGGCGCCGACAGCCTGCAGATCAGCGGCGGCTCGCTGGTTCGCGGCGCGATCACCGACATCGACGGCGATCTGGCGATCACCGTCTCCGACGGCACCCTCGACGCCCGCCAGACCACCGCCACCACAATCTCCTCGCTGGATATCGGTGGCGACGGCGCCCTGATCGTCAGCCTTGACCCGGCCAACGGCACCGGCGGCGGCTTCAACGTCACGGGCACGGCCACGCTGGCCGACGGCGCGGGCCTCGGCGTTCGCTTCTCGTCGCTGCTGGACACGCCCGAGCGGTTCGACCTCATCCAGGCCGGCTCGCTGAACGCCGGCGCGATCGATCTGGCCGGCCTGCAGGACAACTCGCCCTACCTCTACATCGTGGAGGGCGGCGTCGATGCGGCCAACAACACCGTCTATGCGGACGTGCGTCAGCGCACCACGCAGGAAGCCGGCCTGATCCCGGTCGAGGCGGCGATGTACGACGCCTTCTACAGCTCGCTGAGCCGCGACGCCGACACCCGCGCCGCCTTCCTCGCCCAGCTGGGCCGCGACGACTTCATCAACCTGTATGAGCAACTGCTGCCGGATCACTCCGGCGGCCCGCTGGTCTCGCTCGCATCCGGCGTCGATGCTGTGACCCGCGCCCTGACCGGCCGCAACGCCTCGGCCGCGCCGGGCGAAACCAGCGCCTGGGTGCAGGAGATCAACTTCTACGCCGACAAGGAAAAGACCGACTCCTACGGCTTCCGTTCGGAAGGCTTCGGCGTGGCGGGCGGCGTCGAGCGGGGAACGGGCCTGGGCGCCGTCGGTCTCTCGGTCGCCTTCACCTCGTCGGATCTCGAGGACCCCGAGTCCGAGGCCGAAGAAGTCCTGACCGCCAATCTTCTGGAACTGGGCCTCTACTGGCGCGCCCAGGGCCAGTACTGGACGACCTGGGCCCGTGCGGCCGCTGGCTATGCGACCTTCGAGTCGGAACGCCGCCTGGTCGGCGCCGGCCTGAACCTGACCAACACGTCCGACTGGAACGGCTTCACCCTTTCGGCCGCCGCGGGCGCCTCGTACGAGCGCACCTTCGGCCGCTTCAGCATCCGTCCGGAAGGCTACATCGAGTACTTCTCGCTCAGCGAGGACGGTCACGTCGAGGAAGGCGGCGGCGACGGCTTCGATCTCGAGATCGATGATCGCGACGGCCACCTGTTCTCGGCCACCGCCGCGATCAACATCGGCATGTCGATGGGCCAGAACAGCTGGCTGAAGCCGGAACTGCGCCTCGGCTGGCGTCAGAACATCTCGGTCGATCCGGGCGAGACCATCGCCCGCTTCCGCTCGGGCGGCCCCGACTTCACCCTGTCGCCGGACACCATCGAGGGCGGCGGTCCGATCGTCGGCTTCCGCCTCAACGTCGGCAACGAGCTGGGCATGCTGTCGGTCAGCGCCGACGCCGAGATGCTCGACAACTACGTTCGCTACATGCTGTTCCTGCGGGCCAGCTTCCGGTTCTAGGACCGGTCAGCGACCAGACGACAAAAGGGCCGTCGGGAAACCGGCGGCCCTTTCTCTTTGCGCGGCGTCGGCCTAGAAGGCCCTCCGCGCACGCGACCGGGCGGCTAGCTCAGCTGGTCAGAGCACCTCGTTTACACCGAGGGGGTCGGGGGTTCGAACCCCTCGCCGCCCACCACGCCCCGCCTTCACCGTCAGACTGTGTTCACCAATCCCGGGTTAACCCTGTGCGCTCGGGAGGAACCATCATGTCAGTCATCACGCGCGTCGCCGCCCTGTCTGCCGTTGTTGCGGGCAGCCTCATGCTTCAGGGCTGTCTCGTCGGCGCCGTGGTCGATGCGGGCGTCGCCGTGGTCGGCACGGGCGCCAAGGTCGTCGGCGCGGGCGTCGACGCCGTCACGACTTCCGATGAGGAAACCCGGGCCAAACGCGAGCGCGACCAGCGGCGCTGGGAGAGGGAACAGCGGCGCTGCGAACAGCGCCAGCGCCGCGGGCAGGACTGCTAGGATCCTAGAGGCTCAGAACGCAGCGCTCGTTGATGGTCGGACGCGCCACCTGAACGCGGCACAGTCCCGGCCAGTCCGGCGTCAGTTGCGCCACGAACCACAGGCACAGATTCTCCAGCGACGGCAGCTCAAGCCCCGGGTGCTCATTCAGCATGCCGTGGTCCAGCTTCCCGGCGGCGGCCTTCAGGGCGCGGTCCAGGGCGCCGAGATCCGCCACCCAGTTGTGCTCCGCGTCCAGCGTCTCCGACCGGATCGTCGCCTCGACCGTGAACGAGTGGCCGTGAACCCGGCGATAGATGCTGCCCTCGGGTTCGTTCGGAAAGTGGTGGGCCGCGTCGAAGGTGGCCTGTTTGGTGATCTCGAAGACGGGCATTAGCGGACGCCGATGTACTTGTGGGTCTGGACGCTCAGGCGCCACTGGGGGTGGGTCAGGCAGTATTCGATGGCGGCGGCGGTGTTGGCCGCCTGGTCGGGCCCGTCCATGGGCTGCAGCCAGAAGCGCTCGAACTCAAGGTGCTCGAATCGCTCCGGAAGGGCCTTGGGCTGCGGATAGACCAGCTTCAGCTCCTGTCCCCTGATCTGGATCACCGGGGCGTCGGCCTTGGGACTGACGCAGATCCAGTCGACGCCGCCCGGCGCCGCCAGGGTCCCGTTGCTCTCGATGGCGATCTCGAAGCCGCGGGCGTGGAGCGCGTCGATCAACGGCGCATCCAGCTGCAGCAGGGGCTCGCCGCCCGTGCAGACCACCAGCTTCGGATCGCCGGCCCGCCCCCGCCACATCGCGTCCACATGATCCGCGAGCGCGTCGGCGGTGGCGAACTTACCGCCGCCGTCGCCGTCCGTGCCGACAAAGTCCGTATCGCAGAAAGTGCAGACGGCGGTGGCGCGATCCCGCTCCAGCCCGTTCCACAGATTGCAGCCGACGAAGCGCAGGAAGACCGCCGGGCGGCCGGCCTGACCGCCCTCCCCCTGCACCGTCAGAAAGACTTCCTTCGCCGAATAGGTCATCGGCCCTCGACCCATTGTCGGTGGCCCGCCGCGCGCAGTTCGCACGCCGGGCAGTCGCCACAGCCGTAGCCCCAGTCATGCCGATGCTCACGGTCGCCCAGATAACAGGTGTGCGAGGCCTCGACGATCAGCTCGACCAGCGCCGCACCGCCGATCGCGTCAGCCAGCGCCCAGGTCTGCGCCTTGGTCAGATGCATCAGCGGGGTGTCGACCACCACCGGCTTGTCCAGCCCCAGGCTCAGCGCCTGCGCCATGGCGTCGATCGTGTCGCGACGGCAATCCGGATAGCCCGAGAAATCCGTCTCGCACATGCCGCCCACCAGCACGTCCAGCCCGCGCCGGTCCGCCAGCGCCGCCGCGCAGGTCAGAAACACCAGATTACGCCCGGGGACGAAGGTGGTCGGCAGGCCGCGGGCGTCCATTTCGATCCTGCGGTCCGCGGTCAGGGCGCTTTCGGCGATCCGGCCGTAGCCGGTCAGGTCCACGACGTGGTCCGGGCCCAGTCGATCCGCCCGGTGCGGCAGCACCTTCGCCATGCCGTCGCGCACATTGAGGCGCGCCTGCATCTCGACCGCATGCCGCTGGCCATAGTCGAAGCCGACCGTCTCCACACGGTCGAACCGATCCAGCGCCCAGGCCAGGCAGGTTGCGCTGTCCTGTCCGCCGGAGAACAGGACAAGGGCCGAAGATGCGGGGCTTTTTCCGGCGCTCTGGGACAATTCGCTCACGACAAACCTGCGGTCGGCCGGCCGGCCGCGCGCATGGACAAGGGGATGGGGCCTGATTTCGGCGGACCGGCCTTCTACACCCGCGCGCCGCCGAGAGCAAAAATGGCGACAAGACGGCGAGAGCCGCCCATCTTAACCCTTCTGCAAACGGTTCTCCCGCATTGTCCACCGGTCGCAGTGGAGTGCCGGCCAGTATGCCGACAATCGAAACCCTTACCGAACGCGCCGAGGCGATTTCGCCGGAGACGCCGGGAAGCGATGTATTCGCGCGTTTTGAACGCGAGCCGGATACGCTCGTGATCCCGGTCGTGGATGGGGATCGCCCTATCGGACTGGTCGAACGCAACGCCTTCCTGCTCAAGATCGCGGGCGCCTTCGGTCATGCGCTCTATGCCCGCCGCGCGGTCATCCATGTGATGGATCCGGAGCCCGCCGTGGTCGAGGCCGGGGTCAGCATCGACGCCTTCTGCGACATCCTCCTGAAGGGCGGCCCCAGCGCGCTGATGCGCGGCTTCGTGGTCACCCGGAACGGAAAATACCATGGCGTCGGCACCGCGGTGTCGCTGCTGCAGGCGGTCAATGAACGCCAGCGCCTCCAGAATATCGAACTGAGCGACACCCGGACCCAGGCGCTGGCCGCGGCCCGCGCCAAGAGCCAGTTCCTCGCCATCATGAGCCACGAACTGCGCACGCCCATGAACGGCGTGCTGGCCGTGGCCGAGTTGCTCCGCCGCCAGCCGCTGAACGCCCAGGCCCAGGCGCACGTCTCCACCATCGTGGAATCTTCCGAGACCCTGCTGCGGATCCTTCAGGACGCCCTCGACCTGTCCCGCGCCGAGGCCGGCGAACTGGAACTGGCCCCGGAAGCGACGCCGCTGCGGGCCATGATGGACGACGTCGAGGCCATGTGGGCGCCCCGCGCGTCCCAGGACAACGTCACCCTGATGGTCGGCTACGAGGGCGACACCGAACTGGCCGCCGTGATCGACTCGATGCGGATGAAGCAGGTCTTCAACAACCTGATCGGCAACGCCCTCAAATTCGCCCGCAACGGCGTTGTCGAAGCCGGCCTCCGGGCGACGGCGGACGGCGACCGCATCCGTCTGGAAGCCCGCGTACGCGACGACGGCCCCGGCATCGACCCGGAGCGCGTCGACGCCATCTTCGAGCCCTTCGTGCATGGATCCGGGCCGGACGGCGCCGGGCTGGGCCTGTCGATCTGCCGTCAGGTCGTCGATCGCATGAACGGCCGTATCTGGGCCGAAAACAACCCGGGCCGGGGCGCCACCTTCGCCTTTGACCTTGAGGTCGAGCGCGCCGAGATCGAGACGGGTCCGACCTCGAACGTCGAGAGCCTTCCGGATCTGGATCTGCAGGATACGCCGCACATCCTGATCGTCGACGACAACGCGACGAACCGCGTTGTCGCCCAGGCGCTCTGCGAGATGTTCGGCTGCACCTCCGAAACCGCCGAGGACGGAGCCGAGGCGGTCGAGGCCGTGCAGGAGCGTCGGTTCGACCTGGTCCTGATGGACATCAAGATGCCGCGCATGGACGGCGTGCAGGCCACGCAGGCCATCCGCGCCCTGGACGGTCCGGTCAGCCGCATCCCGATCGTGGCCCTGACCGCCAACGCCGATCCCGAGGACGCCCGCAAATACATGTCCATCGGCATGGCGGCCGTCGTCGAAAAGCCGATCAAGCCGGAACGGCTCCGGATGGCCATGAACGCCGCGCTCGAACAGGGCGCCGGCGATGCCGCGGCCGCCGCTCCGGACGCCCGCTCGGTCGCCTGATCCCGAAGCGCCGCATCATCCTGCTTGCGGGGAATCGCGGACGGGGGAGACAGTGCGGCCATGTCCTCGTCACCGCTCGTCGCCCTGCTGCCCCAGCTGGCCTCCGCCTCGGCCCACACCCATGCGCTCGGCTTCGCCTATGACGGCCTGTCCGGCGACCGCGTCAGACTCAGGGTTCCCTGGCGGGAGGATCTCGTGGGCGACCCTGCCACGGGCGTGCTCTCGGGCGGGCTGGTGACCGCCCTGCTGGATCACGCCGGCGGACTGGCGGTCTGGGTCGCCCTCGACCGCTTCGAGCCGATCGCGACCCTCGACCTGCGGGTCGACTATATGCGCCCGGCCCGCGCGCAGGCCGGGCTGATCGCCGAAGCGCGCTGCTATCGGCTGACCCGCTCGATCGCCTTTGTCCGCGCCTGGGCGTTCGAGGACGATCCCGAGGATCCGGTCGCGGCCGCCCAGGCCGCCTACATCCTGAATTCGAGCGACGGGCGGCCTGCCGGCGCCAATCTGAAGCCCCGGCGGGAGGCCGACGCATGACGGACCTTCTGACCAGCCTCCCCTACGCCCGCTTTCTCGGCCTGCTGACGCAGCGCGACGGGGACCGCCTGACGGTGACCATGCCCTTTGCCGATCACCTGATCGGAAACCCGGTGCTGCCCGCCCTCCACGGCGGCTCGACCGCGGCCATGCTCGAACTGACCGCTGTCGCCCAGGTCGCGGTGCTCTACCCCCGTCTTGAACTGCCCCGGCCGATCAATGTGAGCGTCACCTATCTGCGCTCCGGCCGCCCGCAGGACGTGCATGCCCGGGCCCGCATCAGCAAGGCCGGGCGGCGTGTCGCCCACGTCCAGGCCGAGGCCTGGCAGGACGATGAGGACAATCCCATCGCCAGCCTGAGCGCCCACTTCCTGGTCGCCCAGTACGACCTCTGACGCCCCGCACAGGGCGGATCCGACCCCTTCAGCCCGGCCGTCGCAGCCCGCCGATCAACCCATGGTCGGACCCGGGCCGGATTCGCGCGCCCGAACGCCGGAGGTAAATAAATCCCTGACAAACAAGGCAAACAAAATCCTACCGGACACCACCACTCCGTGTTAAGATTCCACTTACCATAGTTCATGTTTGGAGGGTCTGATGGATAAGGCTGAAGTTATCGCCAGCGTTGCTGGTGATCTGAATGCGACCGAACAGGCGGTTGACGCCGCGATCGCCAAGGCGACGACCCTTGTGCAGGCCATGATCGGCGCCCGCACCGCCCTCAGCCTGTCGCCGGTGGCCGGCGCCGAGGCCCAGGCCAAGGCCATGGAAGCCATCGCCGCTCTCAGCAGCGCCCGGTCGGCGATCGTCGCCAGCCACGAGGAGCTGGCCAAGGATCACCGCCGCCTCGGCTGGGGCACCTACGCCATCGGCGTTCTGGACAAGCCGGCTGAAACCGGCCCGGAACAAAAGCCGGTCGGCCGCCTCCGCGCGGTTTAATTCGACGTAATGTCGGCGGCCGGTCATTCCGGTTTGCGCAGACTCGATGCAAAGTCGCCCTCATGCCGAACGGCATGGGGGCGATTTCATGTTTGACACCCTCGCATCGCAGATCGGCTTCGCAATCGCGGTGCTGGTGACTGCGTTTGCGTTCCTGAAGGGCGATGAGCCCGAGCGTGTCGGCGCCGGCGCCTACATGCTCGGCCTGTTTGCGTCCCAACTCGTGCAGGACAAGGGCTTTTCAGGCAGTCCGCAATGGCCCCTCATGGCCATCGACGCAGTGTTCCTGGCCGTCTGCATCGGCCTGGCGTGGAAGAGCCGTCGCGCTTGGCCGATCTGGGTCTGCGCCCTGCAATCGCTGATCGTGGCCAGCCACCTGCTGACCTTGGTCGACCTCCGCCCGCCCCCCGGCGCGTTTTTCGCGGTCATCAACCTCGCCAGCTACGGGGTTCTGGTCGCCATCGCCGTCGGCACCTTCTGGGCCTGGCAGGAGCGTCGCGCCGCCGGGCTGGAATAGCCTCCGGCGCCCTTCTCCTTCCAATCCGCGGTCCGCCTATGGTGTCCCGCCGCCACGCGCCCTAGGTAGGACGGGCGATTGGCCGTGGGCCATGTTTTTCAGCTCAAGGACCGGCCATGCCCGAAATCCGCAACCAGACCCTGACGGGCGATCAGACGCTCGACGCGAACGTCTACATCGACTGCGTGTTCGAAAACGCCCGCATGAACTACCACGGCGGCGTCCCCCCCGGCTTCGAGAACTGCAGCTTCAAGGCCTCCCGGTTCAGCTTCCACGGCCCCGCCGCCTATACGCTGGGCTTCCTGAAGGCGATGGCCCCGGCCAGGACCGGCATGCGACCGATGGTGCTCAATCTCCTGCCCGAGCTGGAGATTCGCGACTGAAGCGGTCCGGCCGCCTCGCCGCCATCCTGATCGGCCTTGTCGCCATCGGCGGAGGCGGCCTGGTCTGGCTGCGCCAGCCGGACGGACGGACGCCGTCGTCCGCCACCGCCGTGCTCCCCCCGCCCTGTCGGGATCAGGTGTTCGAAGGCGGCGCCTACGTCGTCTGCGTGCTGCCGACGGATCGGTATGCGATCTCGATCGTGCACAACCCCGCCCCCTCGGAGGCGGACGCCACGGTGATGGACGCGATCCGCGCGCGGGCCCGGAATGGCCCTGCGCCGCTGCTGGCCATGAACGCCGGGATGTACGACCCGCGCCTGAACGCCATTGGCCTGCTCATTGAGCAGGGCGTGACGCTGTCGCCGCTCAACACCAATGACGGGCCGGGGAATTTCCATCTCAAGCCCAACGGGGTGTTCGCCATTGGCCGGAACGGTCATGCGCGCGTGACGGCGTCGGACGCCGCCTCCCCGTCTCCCGAGGCCGCCTTCGCCACCCAGTCCGGCCCCATGCTGGTGATCGGCGGCGAACTGCATCCGGCCTTCGACCCCGACGGCGCCTCCCGATACCGGCGGAACGGCGTCGGCGTCCGGCCGGACGGGACCGTGGTGTTCGCCATTTCACGGGACCGGGTCAGCTTCGGCGCCTTCGCCCGGCTGTTCCGGGATGCGCTGGGGTGCCCCGACGCGCTTTTCCTGGACGGCGCGGTGTCCACGCTCGCCGGTCCCGACGGTCCCTGGGTCGGCGGGAACGCGCCGGCCGGCCCCGTACTCATGGTTGACCCACAACGGTCCTAGGCGGATATTCCTACGCCCCTCCGCCAGGACGTCGCTTGCCCCTTTCCCACGCCCAGATCTGGACCGCCATCGACCGGCTCGCCGAGCGGGAGGGGCTCAGCGCCTCGGGCCTGGCGCGACGGGCGGGGCTGGACGCGACCAGCTTCAACCCCTCCAAACGTTTCGGTCCCGGACAGCCGCCACGCCCCCGCTGGCCTTCGACCGAGAGCCTGACGCGAATTCTCGACGTCGCCGGCCTGTCGCTGGGCGACTTCGCCCGACTGGCCCAGGACGCCCATGAACGGGCGGAGACCATCCCCCTTCTGGGCATGGCCCAGGCCGGTCAGGACGGCTTTTTCGACGATGCCGGCCTCCCGACGGGTGAAGGCTGGGAGCAGACCGAACTGCCCCGCGCGTCCGACAGCCTGCTGAGCCTCCGGATCGTCGGCGACTCCATGGCGCCCCTCTACCGGGCGGGGGACCGGGTCATTGTCGACCGGGAAGCCACCGACGTCCGCCGGGGCGACCGGGTGGTGGTGCGCACCCTCGCCGGTGAAACCCTGGCCAAGGAGATCGCCGCCCTGACGGCGAAATCCGTCACCCTCGCCTCGATCAATCCGGCCTACCTGCCCCGGGCGCTGGACCGCGCCGAGGTGCTCTGGATGGGCCGTATCCTCTGGGTCAGCCAGTAGAGCCGGTCCTGCGGGCCATTCTCCGGTCGCGACAAAAAAGAAACCGCCCCTCCCGGGACGGCCTCTTCACCTCATCACACTCGAGCCGCCGGACACCGCGCGTCGGGCGGCGGCACGCAGAAGAAAGCCGCCCCGAAGGGCGGCTCTCCAGCTTAGTAGGTCGACACGTAGTGGGCGTTCACCCAGCCGCCGCCGGCGATCTGGACCCATTCGCCCTGCGAGCCGATGGCCGAGAACGGCTGGCCCGACGACAGACGGCCGACGGTGCGGTAGCCGGTGCCCGGACCCGAACGGATGTTCAGGTTGGCGGTGGCGCGATACTGCGCGCCGCTCTGGGCATTGGCTTCGGCGCGGGCGCGCTGCTGGTTACAGCCGATGTACGAGCCCGCGGCCGCACCGGCGGCGGCGCCGCCGACCGCGCCCAGGGCGCGCTCATTACTGGAAATCTGGCTGCCCGCCAGACCGCCCACGACCGCGCCGATCAGGGCGCCGGCGCGCTGACGGCCGCCCGGGGCGTCACAGTTGGTGATGCCGTTCGCCTGCTGGGCCGCGGCGGCGGTCGGAAGGGCCATCGGGGCCAGGCCGCCCAGCATGGCGGCAGCGGCGATGGCGACGGTGATTTTGTTCTTCGACATGGCTCTGCTCCTGTCATCGAGTTGGTCGATGGCAGGAAGAATGCCCGAGCCTGTCTGAAGGCTCCCGTGACCGTGTCGTTATATTCGGTTCATCTTCGTTGCGACGTGCCGGCGGCCGATCACGGTCGCGGCGGCGTCGGAGTCCGGCACCACCAGATGCTGACGCCCCTGGAACTGGTGATCCATCACCTGCGCCCAGAGATGCAGATGGCGATCCCCGCTGACCAGAACCGTGATCCCGTCGCCGATCCGGCCCGGGAACCGCGCCGCCAGCCCGGCGACGTCATCCACCGTGGTGTCGGTCGCGCCCTCCGGCAGATGGATGACCCAGTCCCAGTTCCAGACCTCGGGCCGATCATCCAGAAAGGCGGTGTCCTCGACCAGCGCCCGCCGGGCGGACGCGCCCGTCAGGTCCAGATGGAACACCTGATCGGCTTCATCGACGTAGCTGGTCAACCCGGGCCCTCCCCTGACACGGGCATCCTGACGCGCGGCGCGTTAAGGACATCCGGACAGGGCACTAGGGATTATCCCTCAGCCAGACCGCCGTTCGCGCCCTTTTCGATCAGCTCGATCGTCTGCGGCAGGCCGTAGATGGCGGCGAACGACCCGAAGCGCGGCCCCTGCGTGGCGCCCAGCAACACCTCGTACAGCGCCCCGAACCAGGCCCGCAGCGGCTCGAAGGCGTGCGCCTTGCCCACCGCATAGACCTCATTCTGGATCGTCTCGCCGTCCGTCGTGTCCGCCGGCAGCGCTTTCAGCCGCTCCGCCAGATCCAGCAGCGCCGCCTTCTCCTGCTCGGTGGGCAGCCGGAAGGATTTCGTCGGGCGGACGAAGTCCTCGTAATAGTTCAGCGCATGGCCCATCAGCCGGTCGAGCGTCGGCTCATTTTCCGGCGTCGCCTCGGGCAGATACCTGGCGAAATACGCCCACAACTGTTCCTTCGACGAGGCGTTGGCCACGCCGACGAGGTTCAGCAGCAGGCTGAACGACACCGGGCTTGCGACCTTGGGCGGATTGCCCGCGTGGATCGACCAGACGGCGTTGTCGATCCGCTTGGCCGGCTCCTGCGTCTGGAACTGGTCGATGAAGGACAGATAGTCGTCGATCGCGCGCGGAATGACGTTGAAGTGCAACGACTTGGCCGACTTCGGCGACTGGAACATGTACCAGCTCAGCGACTCCGGCGTGCCATAGCGCAGCCACTCGTCCATCGTCAGGCCGTTGCCCTTGGACTTGGAGATCTTCTTGCCCTCGATGTCGAGGAAGAGCTCGTAGTTGAAGCCCTCCGGCGGCACGCCGCCCAGGGCGCGGCACAGCTTGGAGCTTTCGCGCACGCTCTCGATCAGGTCCTTGCCCGACATCTCGTAGTCGACGTCCAGCGCGGTCCAGCGCATGGCCCAGTCGGGCTTCCACTGCAGCTTCACATGGCCGCCGGTGACCGGAACCTCGGTGCGGTTGCCGGGCTCGCCCGCCGGGTCCTCGAAGGTGATGGTCCCCTTCTCGACGTTGCGCTCCAGCGTCGGCACCTGCAGCACATGGCCGGTGATCGGGCTGATCGGCAGGAAGGGCGAATAGGTCGCCCGGCGTTCCTCGCCGAGGGTCGGCAGCATGATCGCCATGATCGCGTCGAACCGTTCCAGCAGGCGCAGCAGCACCTCATCGAAACGGCCGGACCTGTAGGTCTCGGTCGAGCTCATGAACTCGTAGTCGAAGCCGAAGCTGTCGAGGAAGGCCTGAAGCCGGGCGTTGTTGTGCGCACCGAAGCTCTCGTGGGTGCCGAACGGGTCGCGCACGCGGGTCAGCGACAGGTGCAGGTCCTCGCGCAGCATCTCCGGGTTCGGAATCCCCTCGGGCACCTTGCGCAGGCCGTCCATGTCGTCGCTGAACGCGATCAGGCGCGTCGGCCAGTGGTCGCCGGTCAGGGCGCGGAAGGCGTTGCGCACCATGGTCGTGCGCGCCACCTCGCCGAAGGTGCCCATGTGCGGCAGGCCCGACGGACCATAGCCCGTCTCCAGGATCACGGGCCGCTGCAGCGCCGGGAAGGTCGCCAGCGCCTCGTCCGCCTTGCCCGCGTCGATCAGCAGTTTGGCCGCATCCCGCTCGGCGTCGCTCAGCCGCTTCTTCAGAACGTGGTTCAGAAGATTGCGGGCCTGTTCAAACGGCCACGACCGGGCGTCGCGCGCGAGGAGTTCGATGTTCTGCAGCATGCGACGGGCTTTGCCGCCTCAGGGCGCGCGGGTCAACGTTTGCAAGGAAGCCTTGCTCTGAGCCAAACTTATCTACAATCCTTAGATTGTAATTAAACAGCAACCCTTACGAGATTCTCAGCTTCCATGCTTTGCGAATTTTCACGCAGATTCCCTAAGACGGCCGGCGAATTTCTAGACAGAGCATCCGGCCTAAGTCGTTCATTTCGCGAAGAAACACTTACTGACGTACTCATGGGCGCAATGGTCGCGTTCGAGCCTCTTGGGATCAAGGTCGACTTTCCTGACGAGCCTCGCACGGGCGCAGATATGGAGTGGATTTTCCAGAGAGCGAACGGTTCGACCCACTACCGGCTACTGATCCAAGCTAAGAAACTCTATGGCAAAGGGAAGATCTGGACTAGGCGAAGCTACCCAGAAATATTCCATCGTGTGCCGAAAACGAAAGCACTTCAGTCTGCCACGTTGGTGGCCGAAGCGAAAAGAACAGCGGCCACATACCCTCTGTACTTGTTCTACAACCACCAGACGATTTGCGATTTGGCCGCGACATCAGGGGCGAAGGTTGACGGCGCATCCCTAGTCAGCGGCTATTTCATCAACGGCTTGGTACAACAGAAGACCGCTGGCAAGCTGACCGCATCAAAAACTTCCAACCTCGGGACCATTCAGCCTAAAATGTTCCCGCTCTCAGGTCTGTTGTGTTCGCTCCCCCCAGTGATGAGGCGCGGGATGTCAAGTCGCGTCCTTGGTTTCGCCATTGACGGTCTGTGGTTTCCGGGCATATCTCCGTCACCAGAACTAATCCGGCAAAGATTGATCCAAGTTGTCGGAAGCGATGAAGAAGTTCCCGCGGTCGGAGAGGGTCGATTTGAGCCTCAAGAAAGAGATAGGAGCCGTTTCCGGGTAACCTTCACGTCTCCATCCACTGATGACGAAAAGCCTTCCTCCGAAGGCTGATGCGAATCTTGGCATTCGCCTCAACGCCTGCGTACAGCCCCCGCCACCACCGCCGCGCCGCTCACCACGATCAGGGCGTCCTCGATCAGGCCGCTTTTCGTCTGGCCGATCCGGCGCATGGCCGTCTTGCGGCCCGCCAGCGTCAGATAGGCCAGCGGCACGGCGGTCGCGATGGCGACCAGCCCGCCGCTCCGCTCCCGCCCCTTCGGCGCCAGCGCGCTTCCGGCGATGCCCGCGCTCATGATCCGCGCCAGAAGGCCCAGAAACACCGTCCGGTCCGGGGCCGACTTCATCTTGTCGCCGTACAGCTCGCCCGCGCCCATCGCCAGCGCCCCCGCCGTGAACAGCGGATGGGTCAGCAGGCGCAGCTTTCCGGGCGTCTTGCGCCGGGCCAGATGGGCCGCGGCCAGGGCGGCCATGGGGGTCATCGACCGGGCGCTGGCGACCGCGCCGATCAGGGCGGAGGGAAGGAGTTCAGGGGCTTTCATCCTGCTCCAACCGGCGGGACAGCCGCCGGTTCAAATCACCCCTGTTGTTCGGCCTCTTCGCCCGATCCCGATCCCGGCAGGGCGATGCAGCGCTGGCGCGTGCCGCCGTCGGCGGTCTGTTCGACACGCGGGGCGATGCTGGCCACCGTCGTCCCGTCCGTCTGATAGGTGGCCAGGAACTGGCAGCCGGTCTGGACGTCGGTGACCACATAGATGCCCGGCTGGTCGGTCGGCATCTTCGTCAGATTGGCCGTCACCACGCCGCGCAGGGCGCCAACGGGGTCATTGGCCGCCTGCTGGATCTGGTCGGCGCGGGTGTTGATCTCGTTCGCCGTGGCCGAGGCTTTGGCGGCGGTATCCTCGATCTCCTGCAGGGTGGATGCGGCCTCTTCACAGGCGGCGACGAGACCCAGCAGGGCGGAGACGGCGAGAACGGGGATCAGTTTCATACGCTCATCCTGCCCGAACCCCGCCACCCGGTCAGGCTGACACAAGGTCTCAGCCTGCCTTGACCCCGCCTCAGACGCATGGCCTTTGCGCCGCCTGATGAAGACCGCTGATTTCGACTTCGACCTGCCCGACGACAACATCGCGCTGCGCCCCGCCGAGCCGCGGGATTCCGCGCGCCTGCTGGTGGTGCGCCCGGACGGGCTTGAGGACCGGATCATCCGCGACCTGCCCGACTTCCTGCGCCCCGGCGACGCCCTGGTGTTCAACGACACCCGCGTGATCCCGGCCCGCCTGTCCGGCGTGCGCGAGCGGCCCAACCCCGTGGTCGGAGGCCCCGAAGGCGACACCCTGACCGTCGAGGTCGAGGCCACCCTTCACCACCGCGACGCCCCCGACGTCTGGTCCGCCTTCATGAAGCCGGGCAAGCGGATCAAGGACGGCGACCGCATCGTCTTCCGGTCCCTGACCGCCACGGTCACCGGCAAGGGCGACGACGGCCTCGTCACCCTGAAGTTCGACCTGACCGGCCCGGCGCTGGATGACGCCATCCATGAGGTCGGGGCCATGCCCCTGCCGCCCTATATCGCCGCCAAACGCCCCGAGGATGAGCGGGACCGCTCCGACTACCAGACCGTCTTCGCCGAGCATGACGGCTCGGTCGCCGCCCCCACGGCCGGTCTGCACTTCACCCCGGCCCTGCTCGACGCCCTGAAGGCGCGCGGCGTCTCGGCCCACGCCGTGACCCTGCACGTCGGCGCGGGCACCTTCCTGCCGGTCAAGGCGGACGACACCGCCGACCACAGGATGCATTCCGAGTGGGGCGAGGTCTCGCCGGCCACCGCCGACGCCCTGAACGCCGTCCATGCCGCCGGTGGCCGCATCGTCTGCGTCGGCACCACCTCCCTGCGCCTGCTGGAAAGCGCGACCGGCGAGGACGGCGTGGTCCGCCCCTTCCACGGCGACACCGCCATCTTCATCACCCCCGGCTACCGCTTCCGCGCCGTCGATGTGCTGATGACGAATTTCCACCTGCCGAAGTCGACCCTGTTCATGCTGGTCAGCGCCTTCGCGGGGCTGGAGACGATGAAAGCCGCCTACGCCCACGCCGTGGCCGACGGATACCGATTCTATTCCTACGGCGACGGCAGCCTGCTATTCCGCGCCGCCTGATGACCTTCCCGTTTGAAATCTCGAAGACCGACGGCCGCGCCCGCACCGGCGTCCTGAAGACCAGCCGCGGCGATATCCGCACCCCCGCCTTCATGCCGGTTGGCACCGCCGCCACGGTGAAGGCCCTGACCGTGGATCAGGTGAAGCAGACCGGCGCCGACATCCTGCTGGGCAACACCTATCACCTGATGCTGCGCCCCGGCCCGGAGCGGATGGAGCGCCTCGGCGGCCTCCACGAGTTCATGCGCTGGGACAAGCCGATCCTGACCGACTCCGGCGGCTTCCAGGTCATGTCCCTGTCGGGCATTTCAAAGCTGACCGAGGAGGCCGTCACCTTCTCCAGCCACATCGACGGCTCCAAACACGTCCTGACGCCGGAACGCTCCATCGAGATCCAGGCCGACCGGCTGGGCTCGGACATCGTCATGCAGCTGGACGAATGCGTGGCCTGGCCCGCCGAGGAAGTGCGCGCCCGTCAGGGCATGGAGCTCTCCGCCCGTTGGGCCCTGCGCTCGAAAAACGCCTTCGGGACGCGGGATGCGCAGGCCCTGTTCGGCATCCAGCAGGGCTCGACCTACGAAAACCTGCGCAAGGAATCCTCCGAGCGTCTGCAGGAGATCGGCTTCGACGGCTACGCCATCGGCGGTCTGGCCGTCGGCGAGGGCCATCAGGCCATGTGCGAGGTGCTGGACTATGCGCCGGAGTTCCTGCCCAAGGACCGTCCCCGCTATCTGATGGGCGTCGGCAAGCCGGTCGATCTGGTCGAGGCGGTGTATCGCGGCGTCGACATGTTCGACTGCGTCCTGCCCACCCGCGCCGGTCGCCACGGCCAGGCCTGGACCTGGAACGGCCCGATCAATCTGAAGAACGCCCGCTTCGCCGAGGACCAGGACCCGCTCGATCCGGACGTCCCCTGCCCGGCGTCGCAAGACTATTCAAAGGCTTACCTGCACCACCTGATCCGCGCCGACGAAATCCTCGGCAAGGTCCTGCTCAGCTGGCACAACATCGCCTTCTTCCAGGCCCTGACCGCCGCCATGCGCACCGCCATCGCCGAGGGCCGTTTCGAGCAATTCCGCCGCGACTTCCACGCGCGGCACGTCTCGAACTGAGGGATTAGGGATTAGGTTCGGCGGAGACAGGCTTCCGGAGTGGAGCCATCCAGACCCGGCCTCCTCCTAAACCCTAGTCCCTAATCCCTACCTGCGGGGCCTGAACCAGGCCGGGGCGGCCGGCGGGGCGCAGTTGTGCTGCATCCCGATGCCCTTCAGGAAGGCCCGGCGCATCCGCCCGGCCTGCACTGCGGATTTCACCCGCAGTTCGGCGCGCTTGGCCCCGGTCAGCCGCCGGACCCAGGACCGCTGGGGAATGAAGTCCGTGGTCGCGTCCCGGATCGCGTCGAGCGCCTCTTCGACGACTTCCTCGGTCACGATCTCCGTCAGATTGGGCTGGTCCGGCCGACGCGGCTCGTCGCTGTCCGGTCCCAGGGCCTCGTTCAGCCGGGCGATCTCGGCGCCGATGGTCGTGCACTGGTTCAGGTTGCGCAGATCATAGGGGTTGGCCTCGGCCTGCAGCAGGACGATCGGAATGCTCTGCTGACGCAGGTTGAAGTCATCCAGGGGCGCTGTCGCCGCTGCGCCGAACCCGTCGCCGAACTGCCGCGCCCCCTGCCGGGCCGCGTCGCCGGCGCCGCAACCCGCGAGGGCCAGAAGGGGCAGTATTCCGAGTAGACGTCGCATGGATCCCTTCAACCACGGCCAACGCGGACGGGAAAGCGCCCGCGACCGCATTCAGCTGTCAGCCGTGCGCCCCCGGATGGGGCGAATAGGCGTCCATCGCTTCCAGCAGGGCGGAGACGAGCAGCCGTTCCTCCTCGCCCAGCTCCGGCCGCCAGATGTCGAACATCAGGATCACCCGCGTCCGGTCGCTGCCGTTGCGGGCTTCGTGCTCGATGGTGTCGTCGAAGACCCAGCCGCGCCCCTTCTCCCATTCCCGGACATCATTGCCGACCCGGAAGACGCAATCCGACGGGACGATCAGCGGCACGTGGCAGATCAGCCGGGTGTTCGCCACGCCGGTGTGCGGCCGGATGTGCGCCCCCGCCCGGAGTTGCGAGAACATGACCTCCGGCGAACGGGCCTTGACCCGGCAAAGCGGAGCCTCGGCCAAGGCGGCCATGGTGCGGGGACAACGGGCCGCCATCGCGGTCTCGGCGCCGGACTTCCAGAGCGAGCAGGTGCTCCAGTCCATGCTGTTGATCAGCGGATAGTCCGCCAGCCCCGGGATGCCCGCGGCCGGCCGGAGATAGGGCGCGAAGGTCGCCTCGTCGCGAAGGACGCCTTCCAGCTCGGTCGTCATCGCCTCGACCTCGGCCTCGACGGCGTCGAGCCAGGGGAACTGCTCCCGGGGATAGAACTCGAGGTTCGGCAGGCCCGGATAGTAGAAGGCCGTGGGTTGCTGGAAATAGGGCTGCTTGCGCCCCATCAGCACATCGAGCGCCAGGGTGAACCGGGGGCTGGAGCGCCCTTCCCGGTAGCCGGCTTCGCGCAGCTCTTCCTGCACCAGCGCCTGCAGGTCCGCCTGGACCGCCGCGCGCGCCGCCTGCGCCCGGTGCACCCCGTCGCGCAGATCCGGCGTCACCCCGCCTTCCGCGGCGATCTCGAGGGCGACGCCATGGTAGAAATTCGCCTCCCGGCGCTTCCCTTCCCCGACCAGCAGATCAGCCTTCACCAGGGTGGCGCGCAGGTTGCGCGGATCGATCGCCAGCGCGCGCTCCGCCGCCTCATGGGCCGCCGACGACTCGTCCAGCCGGCGCCGGCAGTCGGCCAGCAGGGCGAAGGTCTCCGCATCGCCTCCGCCGCCGCGGATCGCCGCGTCCAGCTGCTCGCCGGCGCCGCGCCAGTCGCCACGACTGAACGCGGCCAGCGCGCCACTGTCGACCGATCCGAATTTCATGGACTGCCATAACATGAGGCGAACCTGAATCAGAATTCGGGCAACTTCTGGACTTTAAAAACTTGTAATACTTCCCGCAAACTACTGTTCTTTGGACAGCGCCTCAAAGAACATTACTTTGTTGAAATGTAATCAGCGTTCAGAAAATCAGGATGCCGGACGCACCCGGATGCGCGCGGGCGCCGCCGGACAAGAGCGTCGGAAGATCATCATTTGCGGAAGAACGGCCTGACATGAGGTCAGGAACCGATGGTACGTCCTCTCGGGCTCGAACCGAGGACCCTCTGATTAAAAGTCAGATGCTCTAACCAACTGAGCTAAGGACGCACATCGTGTCACCGGACCGCGTCGGCGAATCCGGAGGCGCGGCTTTTCCAACATCAGGCCGCGCGGGTCAAGGTCCGCTCGACAGGTTCCTGACGGACCGGCTACGCAAGGGGGCATGACAGCGACCACAAAGCCCCTCTCCGGCCTCCGCATTCTCGAGTTCGACGGCCTGGGCCCCGTGACCTTCGCGGGCATGGTGCTGGCGGACATGGGGGCCGAGGTCCTGCGCCTGACCCGCAGCGCCTCCGCCGGCGCGGCCGTGTTCAGCGATGTCGGCGGCGAGGTGCTCCACCGGGGACGCGCGGCGGTGGGCGTCAACCTGAAGGACCCGGCGGACCACGCCCGCATCCTTGATCTGGTCGCAGGCGCGGACGCGATCATCGAGGGCTTCCGTCCCGGCGTGATGGAGCGACTGGGCCTCGGTCCGGACGCGCTGGCCGCCCGCAATCCGGCGCTGGTGTACGGACGCGTCACCGGCTGGGGCCAGACCGGGCCGATGGCGGATCAGGTCGGGCACGACATCAACTACATCGCGCTGTCGGGCGCCCTGCACCCGATGGGCGAGCCGGACCGCCCGCCCCGCGCGCCCCTGAACCTCGTCGGCGACTACGGCGGTGGGGCCATGTTCCTTGTCTCCGGCCTGCTGGCGGCCCTGCTGCAGGCGAAGACCACCGGCAAGGGCTGTGTCGTCGACGCCGCCATGACCGACGGCTCGGCCCTGCTGACCGGCCTGTTCCACGCCTTCCGCCCCCGCGGCCTGTGGAGCGACGCGCGCGGCGCGAACCTGCTGGACGGCGGCGCGCCCTTCTATCGCTGCTTCACCTGCCGGGACGGCCGCTTCGTCGCTGTCGGCGCGCTGGAGCCGCAGTTCTACGCCGCCCTGATCGCAGGGCTCGGCCTGACGCCGGAAGAGGCGCCGCAGTTCGACATGGCGAACTGGCCCGCCCTGCACGCCCGGTTCGAAGCCCTGTTCGCGACACGGGACCGCGACGACTGGGCCGCGCATTTCGAGGGCACGGACGCCTGCGTCACGCCGGTGCTGACCCTGGGTGAGGCGCCGACCCATCCCCACAACGCCGCACGGGGCGCCTTCATCGACCAGGGTGTCGTTCAGCCGGCCCCGGCGCCGCGATTCGACGGCCCGGCGCGGCCGGAGCCCCAGCCCCCGGCGCTGTCGCTGGACGAGGCCGTCGCCCGCTGGACCTGAGCCCCCGGGGACCGATGCTGACGCCCCGGTTCAGGCGACCTGCGCGCGCGCTTGCGCCGTCCCAGCGGACGCACAGGCGTCCGCCAGGGTCATGATCAGCATCGACGGGTCGATCGGTTTGGTCAGGAAGCCCGCGACGCCCGCCGCCTCCCAGGCCTGCCGATGGATGTCCAGGGCGTTGGCGGTCAGCGCGACGACGGCGGTGTCGCCGTTCAACCCCTCCCCGCCCCGGATCCGGCGTGTGGCCTCCAGCCCGTCCATGACCGGCATCTGCATGTCCATCAGGATGGCGTCGAACCGTTCAACCCTGGCCGCCTCCACCGCCTCGGCGCCGTTCTCGACCAGGGTCAGCCGGCAGCCGTGCGGCTCAAGCAGCAGGGTCAGGATGCGGCGGTTCACCTCATGGTCGTCCGCCGCGAGGATGGAGCGGCCTTGCAGGCCGCCGACCTCGGCCTCGATGGCGTCCAGCGCGACCGGACGCACCTCCGAAACCTGCATCGGCAGGACAAGGGTGAAGGTCGCCCCCTCCCCCTCGATGCTGGCGACCGTCAGGCCGCCGCCCATAAGCTCGGCCAGCTTGCGGCTGATCGACAGGCCCAGTCCGGTGCCGCCGTAGCGGCGGGTCGTTCCGGCCTCGGCCTGCTCGAAGCTGTCGAACACATGGGCCAGCCGCGCGGCGGGAATGCCGCAGCCGGTGTCCGCGACGTCCACGGTCATCACCCCCTCGCGCCAGCCGACGGAGACCGCGATCCGCCCCGCCTCCGTGAATTTCACGGCATTGGAGATCAGGTTGAACAGAATCTGCTGGAACCGCAGCGGGTCGGTCCGCACGCAGTCGGGCACGCCCGCCGAGGCCTCGACGACCAGCTGGACGCCGTTCGCCGCAGCTCGCGGCTCCCACAGACGCGCGAGGGACGTCAGTCGGGCGCGCACGTCCACGTCATCCGTCTCCAGCACCATCTTGCCGGCCTCGATCTTGGACACGTCGAGCACGTCGTTCAGCAGCCCCATCATCACCTCGCCGGCGTCGGTCAGCATCGAAACGTGCTCGGCCTGCCGTTCATCCAGATCGGTGCGACGCAGCAGGTTGGCGGCCGAGATCACCGCATTCATGGGGGTGCGGATCTCGTGGCTGATGACGGCGAGGAAGTCGGACTTGGCGGCGCTGGCCTCCTCCGCCTTCTCCCGGGCGTTCTGCTCAAGCTCCTTGGCGGAGCGCAGCAACCGGGTGGTGGTGTTGGCCTGCCGCACGGCGACGACCAGATGGCTCATGTACAGCAGACAGCCCAACGCGATCAGCAGCTCCTGCCACCGCCCGGTCAGAAGCGCACTGACCACCGGCAGACCGAGAAAATAGGCGCCGTGGGTGGCCACCGCGGCGAACAGGATCGGCCGCACATGGTGCATGTGCAGGCTGACGTGCAGCAGGCCGCCGGCGACCTGGACCAGGGCGAAGGCCCGGCCGATCTCCCCGCCGTTGATCCAGAGCCAGGCGGCGATGCCGGAATAGATGGCGACCCCCAGGACCGTCACCGCGCAGCACAGGACGACATAGGCCGGCCCCGGCTCGCGTTCCGGGTCGCGACGGAAACGGCGAAACACCGCCCAGTCCACCAACTGGCTCAGCAGGACGGCCAGAAACCAGATGATCGGCCAGACGCTCGGCAGGAAGAACCAGGCCGTCATTCCGATGAAGGCGGCCAGTCCGACCCGTGTCTTGAGCTCGCGGAACCGGACCTGGGAGACTAGGGCATAGGCGGTGGCGGACATTTTTTGTTTTCTCCCCACGCTCAGATTGCGTCGAATTGGGAAAGGAATGGTTTCACCGAACACCGATCCCCGCTCATTCCGGCGGAAAGGCGGAGGTCGACAGGGTGCGCCGTCCGTCGATATCCTCTATGGAACAGGACCGACGGCCGTGCGTTGGAAGGCCTGATTCCGGGGGAGACTTCTTCGCTCATGAAACGCCTTGCCGCCCTGCTGGCCGTGTCCGCTGTTTTTGCCGTGGCCGCCTGTGACAACCCGCCTCCGGCGGAGGACGAAGGGCTGGCTGACAAGGCCGCCGAGCAGGCGCCCGCGCCGGTGATCGAGGAGCCCGTCGTGGAGGCGCCGGCTCCGGTGACGCCGCCGCCGACCGATTCGACCACCCTGCCGCCGGAGAAGCGGACCTCCGAGGAGTCCGTGCAGCCGGAAAGCGAAACCCTCTTCTACTGAGGCCCCGCGTCGCGCGCGCCTCCGGGCCGCCGCGACATATCCTGACGCCGACGGCGGGGGAGCGCCGTCCCGATCCAGCAGGCCGACCGGCCTTCGAGGTTTGAGTTTGACGCCGAGGCCTGCCTTCTTCCTTCTCAGCCTCGCGGGCGTGACGATCGCGTCCACCGCCGCCGCGGACCCCCGCGCCCAGATCCGCGGGGAGCTGGACGGCGGTCTCAGGGAACAGCTGGTCCGCGCCGTCGGCGAGGTGGATGGCGCCCCTTCGAACCGGTTTGAAGCCCGCCGCCGGGCGCGCGGCGCCCTGCAGGCGGCCGAAGCCCTGCTGCGGTCCGAGGGCTATTACCAGCCGGTGCTGGAAGACATCGTCGAAGGCGAGGAGACGCCGGTCGCCATCGTCAGCGTCGTCCCCGGGCCGCGCTTCGCGCTGACCGATCCCGCCGTGAACTGGGTGGCGCCGGAACCCGAGCCCACGATCGCCGCCGAGGTGATGGACGACATCGGCCTTTCCGCCGGACAGGCCGGACGGGCCGTCGAGGTCATCGCCGCCGAGGGGCGGCTGGTGGCAGGCCTCGTCCGCAACGGCTACGCCGACGCGCGCGCCGAGCCGCGCCGCGTCGTGGTCGACCACTCCGCCCTGACCGTGTTTCCGACCTACAACATCGCCTCCGGACAGCTGGTGCGGCTGGACGGGGTCCGGCTGGAGACGCGCGGCCCCACCAATCCCGCCTGGGTCGCCGGCCTCGCGCCCTGGTCGGAGGGCGACGTCTACGATCCGGAAGACGTGGCCGAGTTGGAACGCCGGCTGCTCGAGACCGGCGTGTACGACGGGGTCGGCGTGGCCCTGGCTCCGGCCGAGCAGACCAATCCGGACGGTCACCGTCCCGTTGTCGTCAGCCTGACCGACCGTCCCCGCCGCATTCTCGAGGCAGGCGCCACCTTCTCCACGGCCGACGGCTCGGGCGTGGACGCCCGCTGGACCTGGCACAACCGGTTCCACCGCGCCGACACCCTCGTCTGGGAGGTCCGCATCGCCGATGTCGACAGCCGCCTGGGGGCCGATCTCAGCCTGCCCCACTGGCGCGAGCCGGGGCAGACCCTCAAACTCTCGGCCGCCGTGGTCAACGAGGATACGGACGCCTACCGACGGACCGCCCTCGCTGTCGCCGCGGACCTTCAGCAGCGCACCGGCAAGACGTCGTGGTTCAGCTACGGTCTGGGCGTCGACGTCGGTCACTACAACGAGAACCGTTTTGATCCGGTCACCCAGGCGCCGATCAATTTCGACCGCGACCTCTACATCCTGACCGGCCGCGGCAGCTTCTATCTCGACCAGTCCAACGATCCGCTGGACCCGACCACCGGCTGGCGCTTCAGCGCCTCGGCCCAGCCCACGGCCGTGGGCGGAGAGGACACCGTCCTGTTCCTCAAGGTCGAAGGCCAGGGGACCGCCTACCTGCCCCTGCAGGACAACGGCAAGACCGTCCTCGCCGGCCGCGTCCGGCTGGGTTCCATCCTCGGCGGTGAGGAGCTGACCGTGCCGTCGGATCGCCTCTTCTATTCCGGCGGCGGCGGGTCTGTGCGCGGCTATGAATACCAGGGTGTCGGGCCGCGGTTGCCGGACAACACCCCCCGCGGCGGCCTGAGCCTGTTCGAGACCTCTCTGGAAATCCGCCGGGACGTCTGGCGCAGCTTCCAGGCCGTCGCCTTCGTCGACGCCGGCGCCATCGGCTTCCAGGAGAACCCCAACTTCAACAACCTGCGCTACGGCGCGGGGGTCGGGGTGCGGTACAAGCTGCCGTTCGGACCGATCCGCGCGGACATCGCCTTCCCGCTCGAGCGCCGTGAAGGCGACGCCGACTTCCAGATCTACGTCAGCATCGGACAGGCGTTTTGACCGACGACCTGCCTCCGGAAGAGACGACCGAGGCCGATCCGGCCGACACGCCCGTCGAGAAGGCGAAGCGGAAGCGCACGCGCCTGCAGGCCCTCGCCTTCTTCGCCGGCATGGGGACGGCGATCCTCGCGGCCCTGCTGATCGTCGTCCTGATCGGCGGCCGGATGTATCTGGTCAGCGACGCCGGGCGGGAGCTGGTGACCAGCTTCGTCGCCGGCAAGAAGATCGGTCGCTACGGGCGGATCAATGTGGAGGGTGTCCGGGGCGACCTGTTCGACGACTTCACCATCGACCGGGTCACGGTGACCGACGCGGACGGCGTCTGGCTGGAGGCGCGCAAGGTGCGCGTGGACTGGACCTGGTGGCCGCTGGTCACCCGTCGCTTCCACGCCACGGAGATCGAGGCCGAGGTCATCCGCCTGATCCGCCGACCGCAGGTCGAGCCCCCGTCCGGACCGGGCGGCCCGCAGCCGATCAGCGTCGACATCGACCGCTTCGCCGCCCGCGTGGAATTGCTGGAGGGCTTCAGCAAGGAGTACGGACGCTGGACCCTGTCCGGCGAGGCGAACATCCCCCGCCGGGGGGCCAAACAGGCCGTGGTCAACGCCGACAGCCTCAGCCGCCCCGGCGACCACCTTCGCCTGAACGCCGTCTTCGGCGGAGCCCTGCCTGAAACCCGTCTCGACCTGCGTGCGGTCGAGGCCCGCGGCGGCCCGATCGCCGGCGCGCTCGGCTATTCGCCCGACCGTCCCTTCCAGGCGACCGCCCTCATCAACGGCGAGGTCATCGACGCCGTCGTCCGCACCGGCGATTTCGTCCCCCTTCTGGTCAAGGGCCGCTACGGCAAGGACACCGCCCGGGTCAGCGGCTTCTTCGACTTCTCGGGCTCGGACCTGCTGGAGCCTTTCGCCGAGCGCATCGGCCGCACGGCGCGCTTCGGCTTCGCGGTCACGCCGGACACCGACGGAGACGGTCAGCAGGGCGTCAGCTGGACGCTGATGTCGGACAATCTGAACTCCCACGCCAGCGGCCAGATCGAGATGAAGACCCGCCGCAGCCGCGACGGGATTCGGCTGGAGGTCTCGACGCCCAACCTGACCCGGCTCGCCGGAACCGCCGCCGCCGGGGCGTCCGGCTATGTCGGGACCTTCCGGGGCGACGCCGAAACCTGGACCTTGGACGGCGCGGTCGACCTGGCCGGGGTCGAGGCGTCCAGCTATCGCGCTGGCCGTGTGCGCGGCCCCCTCAACCTTGAGGTCAAGCGCGGCCGCATGGCGCTCGACGGGGACATCCGCGCCGAGGGCGGGTCGAACGCCGGCATCATCGGCGCCCTGCTCGGCGCGCGACCGCGGGTCGCCTTCGAGGCCGTGCGTCAGACGGACGGCGCCATCCTGCTCAGCCGCATCGAGGCCGAAGGACAGGCCCTGCGCCTGACCGGATCGGGCGGACGCAACCTGCTGGGCGGTCTCGGCTTCCGCGGCGAGGCCCGCATCACCGACGCCTCGAAGATCCACAGCGGGGCGCGCGGCGCCTTCGGCGGGCCGATCTCGGCGTCCATGGCGCGCGCCGGCGCCCCGTGGCGGCTGACCTTCGACGGCCGCGGACGCCGTCTGGCCACCGGCCAGTCCGAGCTCGACCGCCTGCTCGGCGCCACGCCCCGCCTCCAGCTCACCGGCGCCCTGAACCAGGGCCGGATTGACGTCGAGCGCGCCGCCCTCACCGGCGCCGCCGGCGCCGCGTCCGCGCGCGGGCGTATTGAAAGCACCGGGGCCCTGCGGCTGGCGCTGGACTGGAATGCGCGCGGGCCCTTCGGAGTCGGCCCGGTCGAGATTGACGGCGCCATGACCGGCGACGGCGCGCTGACGGGCACGCTGGCGGCCCCGAAGGCGGACCTGCGCGCCGCCTTCGCCCGGGTCAACGCCGGCCCCCTGCAACTGGCCGACGCCAATCTGGTGCTCAGCTTCCGCAAGGGGGCGGACGCCTCGGACGGCAGCGTGGCCATCACCGCCGCCTCCAACTACGGCCCGGCCCGCGCCGCCGGGAACTTCTACCTCGGCGGCCCCCGCATCCGGCTGACCGACGTCGACCTCGACGCGGGCGGTGTCACCGCGCGGGGCGACATCGCCCTGTCGAGCCGCATCCCGTCCAGCGCCGACCTGACCTTCACCGCCCGCCCCGGCGCCTTCCTGGCCTCGGGCGAGGCCAACGGCCGCGTTCGCCTGACCGAGGGCGGCGGGGCCGAGACCGCCATTCTCGACGTCTCCGGCCGCAACGTCCGCCTGGCCGGCTCGCCCTATGTGATCCGGACCCTTGATCTGGACGGCCGTGGCACGCTCGAGCGCCTGCCCTTCACCCTCAAGGCCGACGTCGGCGGACCGACCCCGGTCGCCTTCGACGGCTCCGGCGTCTACGCCCGCAACGGGGCGTCGCAGTCCGTCACCCTGCAGGGCGGCGGCTCGGTGCGCGAGATCGACTTCACCACCCGCAGCCCGGCCGTCGCGGCCCTGTCGGGTGACGGCAAGGTCCTGCGGGTCGACCTTTCGGTGGGCGGCGGCGTCCTGACCGGCGACCTGCGGCAGGATTCCCGCGCGGCCATCATCGAGGCCAATCTGAGCTCCGTCGATCTGGGTTCGATCTCACCGGACCTGCGCGGCCGCGTCACCGGACGCCTGTCCCTGCGCGGCTCGGGCGACGACCTCTCCGGCTCGGCCAACGTCACCCTCGACAACCTGCGCAGCATCGACGCCCCGCGGGGAATGGAGGTGGACGGCACGCTCAACGCCGTCCTGGTCGACAACACCCTGCGCCTGCAGGCCCGCGCCGTGGACGAGGACGCGGTTCAGGCCAGCGCCGACCTGACCCTGCCCGTCGAGGCCTCTGCCGCGCCCCTGCGCCTCGCCATCGCCCGCACCCGCCCGATGTCCGGCACGGTCGACATCCGCGGTCAGATCCAGCCGATCTGGGACCTGTTCCTGGGCGGCGAGCGTTCCCTGTCCGGTCAGGTGGCGGCCAATGCGACCCTCGGCGGCAGCCTGGCCGAACCGCGTATCAACGGCCGCCTGGATCTCCAGCAGGGAGCCTTCCGCGACAACGCCACCGGCCTCCGGCTCGCCGGGGTCACCCTGAACAGCCGGTTCGACGACACAACCGCCCTGATCGAGACCTTCTCGGCCAATGACGGCGCCGGCGGTCAGGTCAGCGGCGACGGCCGCATCGGCCTGCGCGAGGGCTCGGGCTCCAGCTTCCAGCTGTTGTTGCGCCGGTTCCGGATCATCGACAACGACATCGCAGAGGCCCGCGCCTCCGGCCCGATCACGGTCATCCGCGGTCAGGACGGCAATATCCGTCTGGCGGGCGAAATCTCGGTGGACGAGGCCCGGATCGAGGCCAATCCCCCCGGCTCGAACGGCATCGTCAGCATGGATGTGGTCGAGATCAACCGGCCCGGCGGCGACACGCCCGAGGAAGAGCAGACCCGCAGCCGGGGTCCGCAGATCGGCATGGACATCGCCATCCGCTCGCCCGGGGGCGACGTGCGGGTGGTCGGCCGCGGCCTGAACGTGGAAATGAGCGTCAACGCCCGGGTCACGGGGACCATCTCCCGCCCCAACCTGACCGGGACCGCCCGCGTGGTGCGGGGCGACTATGATTTCGCGGGCAAGCGCTTCGTCTTCGACCAGACCGGCTCGGTCAGCCTGTCCACCCGGCCCGACCAGATCCGCCTGAACCTGTCGGCGACCCGGGACGATCCGGCCCTGACAGCCACCATCCGCGTCACCGGCACGGCGGCGCGGCCCGAGATCGCCCTGACCTCGACCCCGGCCCTGCCGCAGGACGAAATCCTGTCGCAGGTGCTGTTCGGCCGATCCGCCTCCCAATTGTCCGCCTTCGAGGCGGCCCAGCTGGCGGCGGGCGTGGCCGCCCTGGCGGGCGGCGGCGGCTTCGATGTGATCGGAAACCTGCGCGAGCTGGCCGGTCTGGACCGCCTGTCCTTCGGCGGCGAGGCGTCCAGCCTCACCGTGGCCGGCGGACGCTACATCACCGACGACGTCTATCTGGAGATCATCGGCGGCGGCGAGGACGGGGCCGAGGTGAACGTCGAATGGCAGGTGCGCCGCAACCTGACGGTCAGCTCGAAATTCGGCGGACAGGGTGACGCCAGCCTGTCCATCCGCTGGCGGCGGCAAAGCCGGCAGCCGGGCGGCGCATCAAACGACCGCCGCCCGAACCGCTAGACGGCGTCAGTCGTCCTGGGCCGTCTCCGCCTGCTGGCGGATCTTGCCCAGGGCGCTGGCTCCGCGGATGCCGGCGATATGGGTCACAATGGCGATGCCCATGGCGAACAGCGAGAAGAGGCTGAGATACATCGGCTGATGGCCGCCCGGCGCCAGACCCAGGGCGCTGGTGCCGAAAGTCCAGACGCACAGCACGAGGAAGAGGATCGGCAGCACAATGTTCGGCTTCAGCCACTGCCAGACGGCCAGACCGATCTGAAGGAGCGTCAGGACACCCGCGACCATCATGCCCTGCTGGGCGCTGGCCGCCAGCTGCTCGGCGCTGGGAACCTGTCCGGTCAGCTTCTCGATGAGGTCCGCGGCCGAGGCGGCGGCAGCGGCCGAGGCCTCGGGCGTGGTGGCGTACCAGGCGTTGAACGCCTGATGGATCGCGCCGATCGCGATGCCGACCGCACTGACCCTGGCGGCGGCCAGGGCGGCCGCCTCGGTGTTCACAGGAGCGGTCGGGTTCATCGCCTTGATGATGTCAGTCATCCGTTTCCTCCATGGGGATGTGGCCCAACCCTATCCCGCCTTGAAGACGAGTCGCATCCCCGCTCCGCTTCACCTTTGCCGCGCACCCGTCTAGGGTCGCGCCGATGCGGATTCTGCCTTCCGAACAGACCGTCCTCGACCACGTCGCGGCGCGGGAAGACCTGATCATCGGGCGCGCGATCGAGTGGTCAAACGTCAATTCCGGCAGCCGGCACGCCGGAGGACTGGCCGCGGTGCTGGCCCTGCTGGAGCACGCCGCCCGCGCCCTGCCCGCGACCGTCGAACGCCTGCCTACCCGCGGCTCCACCACCGTCGCCGACGACGGGTCGGTGCGGGAAGAGGCGCATGCCGACGCCCTGAAGATCACCTGCCGTCCGGACGCGCCGTTGCAGGTCGTCCTGACCGGCCACTACGACACCGTCTTCCCCGAAACATCGGGCTTCCAGAGCGTCGTCACCCGCGCCGACGGCGCCCTGAACGGTCCGGGCATCGCCGATATGAAGGGCGGCATCTCGGTCCTGCTGGCGGCGCTCGAAGCCTTCGAGACCCACCCCGACCGCGAGCGCGTGGGCTGGACCGTCCTGCTGTCACCGGACGAGGAGATCGGCTCTCCCGCCTCCGCCCCACTGCTGGCCGAGCTGGGCGCGCGCGGCCATGTCGGCATGACCTATGAGCCCGCGCTCTCGGACGGCACGTTGGCCGGCGAGCGCAAGGGCAGCGGCAACTACCACCTGATCGTCACCGGCAAGGCCGCCCATGCGGGCCGCGCCTTCCACGAGGGCGCCAACGCCGTCGCCGGCGCCGCCATCATCGCCGCCCGCCTGCACGCCCTGAACGACCAGCGTGACGGCGTCACCGTCAATGTCGCCAGGATCAGCGGCGGCGGTCCGCTCAATGTCGTCGCCGACAATGCCGTGGTCCGCTTCAACGTCCGCGTCCCCGACGCCCAGTCCTCCGCCTGGATTTCGGAAACAGTGCAGCAGATCGCCGCCGAGCCGCCCCTCCCCGGCCTGACGCTGGACCTGCACGGCGGCATGACCCGCGCGCCCAAGCCGATGGACGCCTCCCAGACCGCCCTGTTCGAAGCCGTGCGCGACACCGGCGCCCTGCTGGGCCAGACCATCGCCTGGAAGCCCTCCGGCGGCGTCTGCGAGGGCAACAACCTGCACGCGGCGGGCCTGCCCAATATCGACACCCTCGGCGTCCTGGGCGGCGACATCCATTCGGATCAGGAGTTCGCCTGGCCCGCCAGCTTCGTCGAACGGGCGCAGCTGTCCGCCCTGATCCTGTGCAAGATCGCCTCGGGCGAGATCGACGCCCTCAAACTGAAATCCCTGCGTCTGGAGACGATGTAACCCCATGCTCGTCGTCAGACCTGCCGGCCCCGCCGACCTCGACCACCTGCTCGAACTGGCGATCCTCTCGGGCCCCGGCTTCACCAGCCTGCCGGAAGATCCCGACCAGCTGTCCGAACGCCTGGACCTCAGCCGCGACAGCTTCGCCGGCCGGATGGAGCCGCATGAGCGCTGGTACACTCTCATGCTCGAGGAGAGCGAAACCGGCGACGTCGACGGCATCGGCTCGGTGAAGGCCTCCGTCGGCCTGAAGCGGCCCTTTTTCAGCTTCCGGGTCGTCAACAACGCCCAGTCCTCGCCCTCGCTCGGCATCAAGCTGGAACAGAAGACCCTGGTGCTGGTCAACGAATGCACCGGCTGGACCGAGGTGGGTTCGCTCTTCCTGAAGGCCGACCGGCGCAAGGGCGGCGCGGGCCGTCTGCTCAGCCAGTCGCGCTACATGCTGATCGGCGCCGAGCCCGAACTGTTCAACGAGAACGTTCTGGCCGAGCTGCGCGGGGTCTTCACCCCCGACGGCGCCTGCCCCTTCTGGGACCACGTCGCCCACAAATTCTTCCCGATGGACTTCGACGAGGCCGACCGGATGACCGGTTCGACCGACAAGCAGTTCATCCTCGACCTGGCTCCGCGCCACCCCATCTATGTCGAGTTGCTGCCCGAGCCCGCCCGCGCCGTCATCGGCAAGGTCCATCCGCAGGGCGTGCCCGCCATGGCCCTGCTGGAGAGCGAGGGCTTCCGCCCCAACGGCCTGATCGACATCTTCGACGCCGGCCCGACCGTCTCCTGCCAGCGCGACAACATCCGCACCGTCCGCGACGCCCGCCCCCTGACCGTCGCCGTCGCCGACGAGGTGGAGGCCGAACTGCCCGCCCTGATCTCGACGGACAGCGTCACCGCCTTCCGTGCTGTCCGCCAGCGCGCCCATCTCGAAGGCGATGTCGCCACCCTGACCCGCGAAGCCGCCGACGCCCTGAAGGTGAAGGCCGGCGATACCGTGCGAGTGAAGACGTGACAGTCTATTCCGCTCATCCCCGCGAAGGCGGGGACCCAGTTCTGTCCAGCTTGACGCCGGCGCATCAGGACGTGGGTTCGGGGATCATTTCGCGCCGACCATCTTCCAAAGCACTGGGTCCCCGCCTTCGCGGGGATGAGCGGTAAAAGCATGCAGTTCAAATCCATCGATCCCGCCAACGGCGAAACCGTCTGGGACGGCCCCGCCGCCTCCGCGACCGAGGTTCAGGCCGCCACCGACCGCGCCCGCGCCGCCTTCCCCGACTGGGCCGACCGCCCGCGTCAGGACCGCATTGATGCGGTGAAACGCTATCAGGCTGTCCTCAAGGAGCGGGCCCCGCAGATCGCCGAGGCCATCAGCCGCGAAACCGGCAAGGCCCTGTGGGAGACGCAGACCGAGCTCACCGCCATGCAGGGCAAGGTCGACATCTCGACCCGCGCCTATGACGAGCGCACCGGCGAGCGCACCGCCGCCACCGCCTTCGGCTCGGCGACCCTGCGCCACCGCCCGCACGGCGTCGCCGCAGTCCTCGGGCCGTTCAACTTCCCGGGCCACCTGCCCAACGGCCACATCGTCCCGGCCCTGCTGGCGGGCGACACCGTCGTCTTCAAGCCCTCGGAAGAGACGCCCCTCACCGGTCAGCTGATGGCCGAGGCCTTCGCCGCCGCCGACCTGCCCGAAGGCGTGGTCAATGTGGTGCAGGGTGGGCGCGACACCGGCGCGGCCCTGCTGGACAGCGGCATCGACGCCCTGATGTTCACCGGCTCGGGCGCCGCCGGCGCCCACTTCCGCCGCAAGTTCGCGGACGATCCCCACGTCATCCTCGCGCTGGAGCTGGGCGGCAACAATGCGCTGGTCGTCTGGGACGCCGCTGACGCTGAAGCCGTCGCGGGCATCGCGGTCCAGTCCGCCTTCATCACCACCGGCCAGCGCTGCTCCTGCGCCCGTCGCCTGATCGTGCCGGAAGGGCCGCAGGGCGACGCCATCATCGAAGCCATCGCCGCCCTCAGCGACCGCCTGATCTTCGCCCCCTGGAACAGCTCGACCGAGCCCTACGCCGGGCCGCTGATCTCCGAAAAGGCCGCCGCCGCCGCCCTCGCCGCCCTGCAGCAGCGCATCGACGCCGGCGCCAAGGTGATCCGCGCCTCCGGTCCGATCGGCAACCTTCCGGGCGCCTTCGTCAAACCGGCCATCATCGACGTCACCGGCGTCGATGTCCCGGACGAGGAAATCTTCGCCCCCTTCCTGTCGGTGACCCGCGTGTCGTCCTTCGAGGCCGCCATCGCCGAGGCCAACGCCACCCGCTACGGCCTCAGCGCCGGTCTGGTCTCGGATGATCCGGCGAACTGGCAGACCTTCATCCGCCGCATCCGCGCGGGCGTGGTCAACTTCAACCGTCCGACCACCGGCGCGGCGGGCGACATGCCCTTCGGCGGCCTCGGCGCCAGCGGCAACCACCGCCCCTCCGCCTATTACGCGGCCGACTACTGCGCCTACCCGGTCGCCAGCTTCGAGGCCGAGGCGGTGAAGAACATCGAAAGCGAAATCAAGGGATTGTCGGCGTGATCTCGGACTGGCGAGGAGATCGGCGGATCGGAGCGGCGGGGCTGAGCGAGCGCCTCGGCAGCAGTTTACGCTTTGTCCTACTCCTCATGGCGGCATTGGCGGCCGTGTCCGCCATAGTGGTCGCCCTCAGAAGGCTGGATGATCCAGTGAACTGGTTCATAAATCTTCGCTTTTGGGCAATGACTTTCGGCTGCCAAGTCATGGTCCTCGCTTTTGTCGGTCTCTTCGCGCCGCGGAAGGAGCGGGCGATAGCCCTCGGCGTGGCGGGTGGCGCTGTCGCTCTGCTGGTCTGGTTCATGGCGTTGCCTATCCTTTCCGCGTTCGGCGTAGCCATAACCACGAGCGTCAGATGACCGCCCTCGAAGCCAACGCCGACGGCCTGATCGGGCCGACGCACTCCTACGCCGGCCTCTCCCCCGGCAACCTCGCCTCCAGCCGCAATGAGGGGCAGGCGTCCAACCCGCGCGCGGCGGTCCTGCAGGGCCTCGACAAGATGAAGCGGCTGGCCGACCTCGGCCTGCCCCAGTTCGTCCTGCCCCCGCATGAGCGGCCCAACATCCCCTTCCTGCGCTCGCTCGGCTTCGGCGGCACGGACGCACAGGTGATCGAGCGTGCGTGGAAAGACGCCCCCACCTTCGCCGCCGCCGCCTGCTCGGCCTCGCCCATGTGGGCCGCCAACGCGGCGACCGTGACGCCCTCCGCCGACAGCGCCGACGGCCGGGTCCACTTCAGCCCCGCCAACCTCGTCACCAACCTGCACCGCTCGCTGGAGCATCAGCAGACGAAGCGTGCGCTCGACGCCCTCTTCCCGGACGCCGCCCGCTTCGCCGTCCACGACGCCCTGCCTTCCGTCGCCCATCTCGCCGACGAGGGCGCCGCCAATCACGTTCGCCTGTGCGCCGAGCATGGCGCCGAGGGGGTCAACCTGCTGGTCTGGGGCCGCGAGGCATGGGAGCCGTGGACCGGCCCCTTCCCCGCTCGCCAGACGCGTGAGGCCGCCGAGGCCCTCGCCCGCCGACACGGCGCATCCGGCGCGGTGCTGGCCCGCCAGTCGAAGGCCGCCATCGCCGGCGGAACCTTCCACAATGACGTGGTCTGCGTCGGCGCCCTGGACACCCTGTTCCATCACCAGCTGGCCTTCGAGGACACCGCCGGGACCCACGCCGCCATCCGCGCGGCGGCGAAAGGCTTCGATCCGATCTTCGTCGAGGTGTCCGAGGCCGACCTCCCCCTCGCCGACGCCATCACCAGCTATCTGTTCAACTCCATGCTGATCCAGGTCCCGGGCGAGGACCGCCTGACCCTGATCTGCCCGACCGAGACCCGCGACAACGCCCGCGCCCACGCCGTCGCCGAGGCCGTCGCCTCGTCCAACGGCCCGATCGGCCGGGTGGAGTACGTCGATGTCCGCCAGTCGATGCGCAACGGCGGCGGCCCCGCCTGCCTTCGTCTCCGGGTGGTGCTGAACGAGGCCGAACTGGCCGCGGCCAACGCCAACATGCGCCTCACCGACGAGCTGCACGGCGCCCTCAGCGTCTGGGGCGCGACCTGGTATCGCGATGAGCTGAAGGTCGCCGACCTCGCCGACCCGGCCCTGCTGGACGAAAGCCGGGGCGCGCTGGACGAGCTGACCTCCATCCTCGGCCTGGGCTCGGACTTCTACCCCTTCCAGCGGGACTGAGATGCGCGCGCTCGCCCTCGCCTGCGCCCTTCTCAGCCTGCTGATCCTCGGCGCCGCCACGTTCGCGGGCAGCGCCCTCTATCCGGACTACGACCACCTGCGTCAGTTCATCAGCGAACTCGGCGCCGACGGCGCCCTGACCGGTCCGCATGTCAGCCTGGCCTTCATCGTCTCCGGCGCCCTGTTGACCGTCTTCTGGGGGCTGTGCGCCGTCCTGTTCCCGCGCACGCCCCTGTTCGTCATCGGTTTCGGACTGAGCGCCCTGAACGGGCTGGGCCTGATGTTCGGCGGCGTCTTTCCCTGTGATTTCGAGTGCGCGCCCGGCGGCCTCACCCTGTCCGGGCGGCTGCATGAAATCCTTGGCGGCGTCGGCTATCTGGCGGGGGTGGTCGGGGTCTTCCTGACCGGTCTGGCCGCCCGCCAACAGCCCGCCCTGCGCGGCCTGTTCGTCCTCAGCCTCCTCTGTGGCCTTCCGGCCCTGGGCGTGGTCTGGTTCGTCCAGCCGTGGTTCCACTGGCTGGGCGTCGCCCAGCGCATCCTTGAGACCGCCTTCGCCGTCTGGGCGGGGGCCGTCGCCTTCAGCCTTCGCCGTCTTCCGGAGACCGCCCGATGACCGCCATCCCGCCGATCGAAACCATGTCCCCCGCCCGTCGCCTGCGGAACATCATCGGCGGTTCGGCGGGCAATCTGGTCGAGTGGTTCGACTGGTACGCCTATGCGGCCTTCACCCTCTATTTCGCGCCCGTCTTCTTCCCCCGCGGCGACGCCACCGCCCAGCTGCTGTCCAGCGCCGCCATCTTCGCGGTCGGCTTTCTGATGCGGCCGGTCGGCGCCTGGATCATGGGCATCTACGCCGACCGCAAGGGCCGCAAGGCCGGGCTGACCCTGTCCGTCACCCTGATGTGCAGCGGCAGCCTGATCATCGCCTGCAGTCCCGGCTACGCCAGCATCGGCCTCGCCGCCCCGGCCCTGCTGCTGTTCGCCCGCCTGCTGCAGGGCCTCAGCGTCGGCGGCGAGTACGGCTCCTCGGCCACCTACCTCTCCGAGATGGCCGCGAAGAACCACCGCGGCTTCTGGTCCAGCTTCCAGTATGTGACCCTGATCTCGGGCCAGCTGCTGGCCCTGCTGCTGCTCATCGTGCTGCAGAACACCCTCAGCGACGCCGACCTGGCCTCCTGGGGCTGGCGCATTCCCTTCTTCGTCGGGGCGGCGCTGGCGGTGATCGTCTTCTGGCTGCGTCGTCGGCTGGACGAGACCCGCGCCTTCGTCGCCTCCGACACCGAAAAGGCGCCGAAATCCAGCGCCTTGCAGCTGATCCTGAAACACCCGAAGGAGGCCCTTCTGGTCATGGGCCTGACCGCCGGGGGTACGCTGGCCTTCTACACCTACACGACCTACCTGCAGAAATTCCTCGTCAACACGACCGGCTTCACCAAGGACGCCGCCACCGAGATCAGCGCCGCGGCCCTGTTCGTCTTCATGTGCCTGCAACCCGCCGTCGGCGCGCTGTCCGACCGCATCGGGCGCAAGCCGGTCATGGTGGCCTTCGGCGTTCTTGGCGTCCTGTTCACCGTGCCGATCATGGCCACCCTGGCCTCGGTCCAGAACCCCTTTGTCGCCTTCCTGTTGGCGTTGGCGGCCCTGGTCATCGTCAGCGGCTACACGGCCATCAACGCCGTGGTGAAGGCCGAGCTGTTCCCCGCCCACATCCGCGCCCTGGGCGTCGCCCTGCCCTACGCGATCGCCAACGCGGCCTTCGGCGGTACGGCCGAGTACGTCGCCCTGTGGCTCAAGGGCGCCGGGATCGAGAGCGTCTATTTCTGGTACGTGACCGCCATGATCGGCGTGTCGCTGCTGGTCTACCTCTTCATGCGCGACACCAAGCACAGGAGCCTGATCTCGCACGAGGATTGATCAGGCCGCGAACCGCCCGCCCTTCGCCGCGTACGCCTGTGTCCCCTTGGTGAAGACCTCGTCCGTCGGCAGGATCGTCTCGATGGCCAGGGTCTCGGCGCCCTTCAGCCGCTCATAGATCGGGCCGAAGTCCTTCAGGGTCTCGCCCTTCAGCTGCTCGATCGAGTCGATGACGAAATAGACCTGCTGGAAGTCGTCGATCCGGTAGAGGGTCTTCATCACCCGCTCCAGGTCAAAGCCCAGCCGGTTCGGCGACGGGTCTTCCAGCGCGAACACGCTTTCGGTCGCCGAGGATACGATCCCCGCGCCGTAGATGCGCAGCTGGTCGGCCTCCTTCATCAGGCCGAACTCGACCGTGTACCAGTACAGCCGCGCCAGATTGGGCAGCATGCCCAGCGCCGCCGCCCGCTGCCCGCCCCTGCCATAGGCCTCCATGTAGGCGGCGAAATCCGGGTCGGTCAGCATCGGCACATGGCCGAACACGTCGTGGAAGATGTCCGGTTCCTGCAGGTAGTCCAGCTGGTCCGGCTTGCGAATGAACTGGCCCGAGGGGAAGCGGCGATTGGCCAGATGGTCGAAGAAGACCTCGTCCGGCACCAGCCCCGGCACGCACACCACCGTCCAGCCGGTCAGGGCCTGCAGCTTGGGGTTCATCAGCGAGAAGTCCGGGATGCCGCCCGTGTTCAGGTCCAGCGCCTCCAGCCCCCTGAAGAAGACGTCGGCGGCGCGGCCGGGCAGGATCTTCATCTGCCGGGCGTACAGGGTGTCCCAGGTCTTGTGCTCGGTCTCGGTATAGGCGCGCCAGTCCTGCGGAATCGTCCAGTCTTCGGCGGCCCCTGCGGGCGGTTTGTCAAAGACGTGCTCGAAATCAGACATGACGGCGCTCCTGTGGTCCGGACTCTGACGGCCCTTTGGACCCAATCTAGAGGCGGGCGCGCAACGGCGCCAGCGGGTCAGTGGATCGCCTGGGCCCTCGGCGCATGGTGACCGCTGCGGTCGCGCGTGAACAGCTTGCGCTCCGCATCCCGGGTCAGGGCGGCCAGCTCCGGATCGTGCTCCAGCGCATCTTCCGGCGCATAGGCCATGAAGCCGCCGTCCTCGCCCAGCGCCAGCACCTGGTAGTAGGGCTGGTCCGGGGAAATGGCGCCGGTCGCCCCGGCGGGGCCGGCGAAAACGGGGTCGACGTCGACCACCACGCCGCGGAAGCCGGCGTCCCTGTGTCGAACGATCTGGCCGAGGCCGAAACGGGCGAAGGAGGATTGGGTCATCCTCCACAGCTACGCCTGCGAACCTGAGCGGGATCGCCGCCTTTCCGTTCATTTTCGCGACAGACACGCTTGGCGCGGATCAGTTTGGCGGTCTAGGCTGTCACGGACGGGCGCCGTTCCGGACCGCCCACCTTGAAAGATTCGGCCCATGCCGGAGACCGCCGGCGCGTCCTCGCGTCAACGGTCCCAGCCCCGGCGGCCCGACGGCAAGCGCGCCCGTGGCGGCGCCGGCGTCGCGGCGGGGGCGCCAGGTCGCGAAGGGCTCCTGTACGGGGCGCTCGATCTGGGGACCAACAATTGTCGCCTGCTCATCGCCCGCCCGGCGAGAGACGGCTTTCGCGTCGTCGATTCCTTCAGCCGGATCGTGCGGCTCGGCGAAGGCCTGTCCCGCACCGGGCGGCTCGACGACTCCGCCATGGAGCGGGCCTACGACGCCCTGATGTCCTGCAGCGAACGGCTGGCCCGGCGGGGGGTCGATCCGTCCCGGCTCATGGCCGTCGCCACCCAGGCCTGTCGGCAGGCCGCCAACGGACCCGAATTCATCGAGCGCGTGCGCAAGGGCACCGGTCTCAGACTGCGCATCATCGACCCCGTCGAGGAGGCGCGGCTGGCGGTCGAGGGGTGCCGGAACCTGTTCGATCCCGAGGCGGAGGCCATCCTCGTGGTCGATGTCGGCGGAGGCTCCACCGAGCTCAGCTGGCTGCGGCGGTCGGAGGGCGGCTTCAGTCTCGAGGGCTGGATGTCGGCGCCGATCGGTGTCGTGACCCTGGCCGAGCGCCATCCCGAGCCGGTCGGCGGCGACCTGCATCCCTGGTACGAGGCCATGGTCGCCGACATGGGCGCCGCCATCGCCGACTCTCCCGTTGATGCGACCCTGCGCGCGCGGTTCGAGGAAGGTCGCGCCCACATGGTCGGCACCTCGGGCGCGATCACCAGCCTGGCCGGCATCCATCTCGGCCTGCGGCGCTACCAGCGCAATCTGGTCGACGGCCTCTGGATGACCCGGACCGACTGCGAGCGCGCCGCCGAACGTCTCAAGGCGCTCGGGCCCGACGGGCGGGCGCAGGAAAGCTGCATCGGTCCGGATCGCGCCGATCTGGTGCTGGCCGGCGCCGCCATCATGGAGGCGATCCAGCGCGCCTGGCCGTCGGAACGGGTTCGCGTCGCCGATCGCGGCCTGCGCGAAGGCCTGCTGCTGGAGCGGATGCGCGAGGATCAGAAGCCCGTGCGCCGTCGTCGTCGCCGTCGGCGGGGCGGCGGCTCGGGCGGGGCTCAGCCGCCCGTCACCTGAACCGGCAGGGTCACGTCGCAGACCGAGAAATCGGCGCCCCGCGCCGCCCGCGCCGCGCCGACGATGTTCAGGAAGCGCTCGGACGTCGGCGCCAGGATCTGGACCATCGGCCGCTCCGCCACCGGTATATCGGAGGCCACGCGCACGCGCGTCATCCGGTCCGGCTGGGCGGCCGCCATCATGCCGTTCTCGCCGTCCCCGACCTGCAGCGCCCGGACCACGTCCAGGCCCGACACGGTCATGCCCCAGATGGTGTAGCGCTTGTCCAGCGCCGGATAGGCCTGCCGCATGATGAAGAACTGGCTGTTGGCGGTGTCATTGCCCTCGTCCCGGGCCATGCCGACCACGCCCGGGCAGTAGACGCCCCAGCCGTGCACCTTGCCGTCGCCGGTCTGGGCGAAGGCGACGTCGGGCTGGGTCTGGACCGGCAGGGAGCCGATGAAGCCCAGACGCGCGCCGGTCGGCTCGGCCACCGGCGCGAACGGCATCGCGCGGTCGCGGCGGAAGGTGAACTCGGCCTTCAGGTCCGGATAGGCGCTCTGTCCCTCGCCATTGCCCAGCGGATCGCCGGTCTGGGCCATGAACCAGTCGATCACCCGGTGCCAGGTCAGATTGTCGAAGAAGCCGTTGCGCGCCAGCAGCCGCATCCGCTCGACGTGCAGGGGCGCGATCTCGGGCGTCAGTTCGACGATGATCCGGCCCTTGGTCGTATCGATGACCAGCAGGTTCTCCGGCGCCACCGTGCGCCAGTCGGTCGGGGCGATGGTGGTCTGCGGGGTCGGCGCCGGCGGGGGCGGCGGCGGTCCGCCGACCTCCTGCGCCATCGCCGGGCCGGTCATCAGGACCGCCGCGGCGGCCAGGGCGAACCTCAACATCATCACACCTCCCCCTCGTCCTCGCTCAGCCGCCGGTCACTTCGGCCGTCGGCTGGACATCGCACACGCTGAAGCGGCCCCCTAGCCGGGTGCGCGCCGCCTCGACCTGCGCCGCGAACGCGGGGCTGACGGTCGTCAGCACGCGGGCGGCCGGACGCTCGGCTTCCGGCAGGGCGGACGCCGTGCGCACCCGCACCATCAGGTCCGGATTGGTGACGGCGCCGTTGTTCGCATCGGTTCCCTTCTTCAGGGACCGGACCACCTCAAGGCCCGACAGGACCCGTCCGAACGGCGTATAGCTGCCGTTCAGATTGCTGTTCGCGGCGGTCATGATGAAATACTGGCTGTTGGCGCTGTCCGGCTCGCCGGCGCGCGCCATGCCCAGAACCCCGGGGCAGAACAGGGCGTTGGCGTCGACCTTGAAGTCCGCCGTCACCATCATCTGGGCGTCGGGCTGGGTCTGCACCGGCATGGAGCCGATCACCCCCGTCTGGCCGGCGCCGTTCGACGGCGGCGCGATCTGGACAAAGCCGTCCGCGCGGCCCCGCCGGAATCCGAACTCGGCCACGATGTCCGGCAGTTCGCTGCCGCCCTCCCCGGTGCCCAGCGGATCGCCGCCCTGCGCCATGAAGCCGTCCAGCACCCGGTGCCAGGTCAGACCGTCATAGAAGCCCTGGTTGGCCAGGGTACGGACCCGGTCCACCGAGATCGGCGCGACCCGCGGATCCAGCTCGGCGATCACCCGCCCCTTGGACGTCTCGATGACCAGCAGGTTTTCCGGCGCCACCGCGCGCCACTCGCCCGGGCCGGCGGCGGTCTGGGCCAGGGCGGCCGGGGCAGCTCCCGCCAGCAGGGCGACGGCGGTCGCCGCCGCGAGTGTGATCTTCAAGCGCATACTATCCCTTGACCCTGTGCAGGACGGCGGCCGCGACCGCCGGGCTGACGAAACTTCCGATATTGCCGCCCAGCCGGGCGATCTCCTTGACCAGCCGCGAGGCGATCGCCTGATGCCGCGGGTCCGCCATCAGGAAGACGGTCTCGATGTCCGCATTGAGGCGCTGGTTCATCGCCGTCATCTGGAACTCGTATTCGAAGTCGGCCACGGCCCGCAGCCCGCGCACGATCACCGTCGCGTCCAGGTCCTCGGCGAAATGCATCAGCAGGCTGGAGAAGGGCCGGACCTCGACCCGGTCGCCGAAGACCGCCACCTCGGCGCGCACCATCTCGACCCGCTCGGCGGTCGTGAACAGCGGCCCCTTGTCATCATTCTGGGCCACGCCGATCACCAGCCGGTCGACCAGCTTCACCGCCCGTTTGATGATGTCCAGGTGCCCGTTGGTGATCGGGTCGAAAGTGCCCGGATACAGGCCGATGCGCATCGAATGTCTCCCCCGACTTTTCATCGGTTTAGCAGGTGCACAACGTCGGGCCTAGATCGCCTGCGGCGGGTTCGAGGCCCAGGCCGCGCGCAGCCGGTCGATCAGCGCCGGATCGATCTCCAGCGCCCGGCCGTCGATCTCACCGACCGGACAGGCCGGGGTCGCGCTGTTGCAGATGAAGGCCTGCCGGAAGCCCGTCGACATCTCACGGCTGACCGGCCGGGTCTCGCTGTCCAGCCCGACGCCCGCCAGACCGGTCTCGATCAGCCTCTGCGTCACCCCCGCCAGCATCGGCCCCCGGGGCCAGGTCACCCGGTCGTCCCGGACGAAGCCGATGTTCCACAGCGTCCCCTCCGACAGGACCCCGTCCCGGTCCGCGAACAGGGCGTCGTCGAAGCCGTCCGCCCGGGCCCGACGGCGCGTGGTCAGCAGGTCCATGTTCGCGACATGCTTCAGACGGGGCGCCATCCGCTCGTGAGCCTGGACCTGCAACCGCACGCGCGTCCTCAGCGGCGGCGGCGGATCAAACACGCCGACCATCACGCGCGGCTGACCAACCCAGGTCGGATTGCGGTTCGAAATCTGGTCCGAGAACAGGCTGACCCTCAGCCAGCAGGCTTCACGGCTCCCGATCGCGGCCCGCATCAATGCGCGCAACCGGTCCTCCGGAACCGCCTCGCCGAACAGTTCGACCGACGCGTCCCGCAGCCGCTCCAGATGCAGGTCCAGCCCCCGCGCCGCGCCATTCTCGACGCCGAAAGAGGTATAGGCCCCGTAGTTCACCAGCGCCTGATGGGCCAGCGCCTCTGCGGTCGCCGGCGCTCCGTCGATCCAGAGCGACGGCGTCACGCGTCGGTCGTCCACGAGTCCGGCTCCGCCGCCCGCGCCTTGGTCTTCGGCGCCTTCTTGCGCCACCTGCCCAGCGCCCAGAACAGGATGGCCGGCAGCGGGATCGAGGCCGAGATCACCCAGGGATCCGCAGGCCCCAGCCCCTTCAGGGCACCCGCGCCGAGCAGAGCGATAGAGATCGGCTGGACGAACATCGCCCCGGTCGTCCAGTTCAGCGCCACCTTCCCGAAGCCGAACAGGCAGCCGATCATCCACAGCCAGCGACGCCGGATACCCGCCGTCACCGCCGTGACCACACAGGCCAGGAAGGCCAGCACCGCCGCGCCCAGCACCGCATAGTGGGCCGGCGTCTTGCCCGTCAGGGTGAAGCCGCTCGCCTTGATCGACTCCTCGTGGGCCTTCAGGAGCGCCGGTGAGACGCGCATCACATGCAGCCCCTCAACACGGTATGGCGCATCGCCGCTGCGCATCATGGTCACCCGGACCTGCACCTTGCCTTCCGGATGGCTGTACAGCCGCGCGACCTCATAGGTCGCATCGCCGTTCACGATATTCAGGTTCCACGCCGCGGTCTCGACGGCCGTAGGCGTGCTCGCATGAATATGGGACTGCATCTGCTGCACGGCCTCGGGCAGGTCCTGCTGTAGCAGGATGGGCCCGGCCATCTCCCGCAGGCCCGCCACATCGTTCCGGCGCAACAGTTCATAGACGCGGTCAGCCTGGGCCTCGCGCGCGGGATCGACCTTTGGCAGGGTGCAACCGGCCAGAAGCAAGGTCAGCAGAAACAGCAGGATGCGCGGCACGATCATCTCCCCCAAGCCTGGAGGAGACCATGCGACGGGGACCCGCTCGGGCGCAATCAGCTTTCGCCGGCCTCGCCCTCGCCGCCCTCGACCTCGATCTCACCATCCTCGCCGCCGCCGCTGTCCGGCAGGCGTTCGACCGAGACGACCTTCTCGTCCTTGCCGGTCTTGAAGATGGTGACGCCCTGGCTGGAGCGGCTGACGATGCGGACCTGGTCCATCGGCGTGCGGATCATCTGGCCGCCCGAGGTGACCATCAGCAGGTCGTCGCTCTCCTCGACCGGGAAGGCCGCAGCCAGACGGTTGCCCGCGCGACCGCCCAGGCCGTGCGCCGTCAGCCCCTGCCCGCCGCGACCCGTGCGGCGATATTCATAGGCCGACGACCGCTTGCCGAAGCCCGTCTCGGTGACCGTCAGGATGAACTGCTCGGCGGCGCCCAGTTCGGCGATCCGCTCGACCGACAGCACGGCGTCCGCGACGTCGTCCTCGGCCTCGACCGGAGCCGCGTCTTCCTCGCCGTCCGCGCCCGCCAGCGCCTTGCGCATGGCGTTGGCGTGCTTGACGTAGGCGGCGCGCTCTTCCGGCGTGGCGTCCACCCGGCCCAGCACGGCCATGGAGATGACCTCGTCGCCCTCCTGCAGGCGCACGCCCCGCACGCCGGTCGAATCCCGGCCCTTGAACACGCGCACATCGTCGGCCTTGAAGCGGATCGCCCGGCCGAGCGCCGTCGTCAGCATGACGTCGTCCTCGGCGGTGCACAGGGCCACGCCGACCATCCGGTCGCCGTCCTCCAGCTTCATCGCGATCTTGCCGGCGCGGTTCACCGTGGCGAAGTCCGACAGCTTGTTGCGGCGCACGTCGCCCGAGCTGGTGGCGAACATGATGTCGTAGTCGCCCCACTCCGCCTCGTTCTCCGGCAGAGGCAGCACGTTCATGATGCTGTCGCCCGGCTCGATCGGCAGCAGGTTGACGAAGGCCTTGCCGCGCGACTGCGGATTGCCCAGCGGCAGACGCCAGGTCTTCAGCTTGTAGGCCTTGCCGTTGGTGGCGAAGAACAGCACCGGCGTGTGGGTCGAGGCCGAGAACACGCCCGTGACGGCGTCGTCCTCCTTCATCGCCACGCCGCTGCGGCCCTTCCCGCCGCGGTGCTGGGTCCGGTAGGCGTTCAGCGCCACGCGCTTCACATAGCCGCCGTGGGTGACGGTCACGACCATGTCCTCGCGCGGGATCAGGTCCTCGTCCTCCATCTCGCCGTCGCCTTCCCCGATCAGGGTGCGACGCGGCACGGCGAACTCGTCCTTCACGGCGATCAGGTCCGCGCGCACCACCGCCAGGATGTTGGCGCGGTCCGACAGCAGGGTCAGGTGGCCCTGGATGGTGCCGGCCAGGTCGCGGGCCTCGCCGAAGATGTCGTCACGCCCCAGACCGGTCAGACGGCTCAGGGTCAGGGCCAGGATGGCGCGGGCCTGCTCGTCCGTCAGGCGCAGCTTGTCGCCGTCCACCAGCGCCGAGCGCGGGTCGGCGATCAGCTCGATCAGGGCCATCATGTCGCCCACCGGCCAGGCCTTGGCCTGCAGGCGCTCGCGCGCCTCCGTCGGATCGGCCGACGACCGGATGATGTGGATCACCTCGTCGATGTTGGCGACGGCGACGGCCAGACCGACCAGCACGTGGCCGCGGTCGCGGGCCTTGGCCAGTTCATATTTGGTGCGGCGGACAACGACCTCTTCCCGGAACTCCAGGAAGGCGTCCAGCAGCTGACGCAGCCCCATCTGCTCGGGGCGGCCGTGGTTCAGGGCCAGCATGTTGACGCCGAACGACGACTGCATCGCCGTATAGCGCCACAGCTGGTTCAGGATCACGTCGCCCGAGGCGTCGCGCTTCAGCTCGACCACCATCCGCATGCCGTCGCGGTCCGACTCGTCGCGGACGTCGGCGATGCCCTCGATCTTCTTCTCGCGGACCAGCTCGACGATCCGCTCGATCAGGGTCTGCTTGTTCACCTGATAGGGCAGTTCGGTGACGATGATCGCCTCACGGTCCTTGCGGATCGTCTCGATCGTCGCCTTGCCGCGCACGATCACCGAGCCGCGGCCGTCGCGCAGGGCGTTGCGCGGGGCGGTGCGCCCCATGATCTCGCCGCCGGTCGGGAAGTCCGGACCGGGTACGATGTCCAGCAGGGCGTCGTCGCCGATGTTCGGCTCGTCCAGCAGGGCCACCGCCGCGTCGATCACCTCGCCCAGGTTATGCGGCGGGATGTTGGTCGCCATGCCGACCGCGATGCCGCCCGCGCCGTTGACCAGCAGGTTCGGAATGCGGCTGGGCAGGACGACCGGCTCCAGCTCCTTCTCGTCGTAGTTCGGCTGGAAATCGACCGTGTCCTTGTCGATGTCGGCCAGCAGGGCCACGGCGGCCGGGGCCATCCGGGCCTCGGTGTAACGCATCGAGGCGGGCATATCGCCGTCGACCGAGCCGAAATTGCCCTGGCCGTCGACCAGCATCAGCCCCATCGAGAACGGCTGGGCCATGCGCACCAGCGCCATATAGACCGAGGCGTCGCCGTGCGGGTGGAAGCGGCCCAGCACGTCACCGACCACGCGCGCGCACTTCGAATAGGCGCGCTCGGGCGACATCTTCAGATCGTGCATCGAGTACAGGATGCGGCGGTGCACCGGCTTCAGGCCGTCCCGCGCGTCCGGCAGCGCCCGGCTCACGATCACGCTCATGGCGTAGTCGAGGTACGAGCGGCGCAGCTCGTCTTCGATGGTGATGGTGGAGATATCGCCGCCCGCCGGGGCTGCGGCGTTTTCGTAGGTGTCGTCGGTCAAGGAAATCGGGCTTTAAATGGCCGGAATCGGAACGTGATCCGCTATCCGGTTTTCTAGCATCCAGGGTGCCCTTAGGCAAAACGGACGCGCCCTTCTCAGGCTTGTACACAGGGATTTTCGACCATGCGCCAGCGCCTCCTCGCCACCGCCCTCGCCGCCCCGCTGATCCTGGGCGCCGCCGCGGCCTGCGCCCAGTCCGCCGCCGCCCCCCGGACGCCGCC